>JBIJDO010000260.1:0-4751 GCA_044344105.1 Tabrizicola sp. | reverse complement strand
TTCCCGTCTTCTCGTTGATGCCTGGGGCGGGCGATGTCGACATCATGATCACCGCCGAGATGATGGAGGCGGGCCGCGCGATCATCCGCGGTTTCGTGACACCCGACCGGACCGTCCTCATCACCTCGACCCACCGGGCTTTGGCGGTATCGGAAAAGATGGTGCCGGGCGACGGCATCGCCAGTTCCGCCGAAGTGCTGGCCGCCGCCGAGATTGCCGCGCGGCAGGTCATCGCGGCCGATTTCGACGCGCTGGCCCTGGCGGAAGGCTCGGTGATCTCGGCCAGCCTCTTCGGCGCGCTGGCCGGGGCCGGGGTGCTGCCCTTTCCCCGCGCGGCCTTCGAGGCGGCGATCCGGACAGGCGGCAAGGGGGTCGAACCCTCGATCCGCGCCTTCGATGCCGGGTTCCGGGCAGCGCAGGCTGGCGTGGCCCCCGTCTCGCCGATGCCCTTGGCCCGGCCCGTGGCCCAGGCTCCGGTAGGACCCGCAAGACGGGTGGAAGACTGGCGCGTGCTGGCGGACCGGGCCATGCGTCTGTCCGGCGAGGCCGGTGACATGGCCTTGACAGGCCTGCGGAAAGTGGTGGCGTTTCAGGACCTTGCCTATGGCAGGGCCTATCTGGACCGGGTGGAGGCCCTTGCGGCAAAGGATCACGCGCCCTTTGTCCTGACCCGCGAGGCCGCGAAATACATCGCCAATGCCATGGCCTATGACGACATCATCCGGGTGGCGGACGAAAAGACCAGGGCAGGCCGGGTCGGCCGGATTGCTGGGGAAATGGGCGCCTCAGCGGACAATGTCCTGCAGGTGACCGAGTTCCTGCATCCCCGCGCCGAGGAAATCGTGTCGCTCCTGCCCGCCCGGATCGGTGCGCGCTGGGCCGCGAACCCTGCCCGCATGGCGCGGATCGACCGCTGGTTCGGCAAGGGGCGGCGGGTGCGGACCGACAGCCTGCGCGGGTTCCTGATGCTTTACGTGGTCGGGGGTCTGAAAGGCTGGCGGCCGAAGACCCTGCGCCATGCCGAAGAGATGGCGCATCTTGACCGCTGGCTCACCGTCGTCGACGGCTACCTGCCTGCCAACTACGATCTTGCGGTCGAGGTCCTGCGCTGCCGGCGTCTGGTTAAGGGCTACTCCGACACCCATGCGCGCGGCCTGTCCAAGTTCGACGGGGTGCTGGAGGCGGTTGCTCTGGTCAAGGACCGGCCCGACGCCGCCGACTGGACCCGCCGCCTGCGCGAGGCTGCGCTGAAGGACGAAGCCGGAGCGGCGCTTGACGGCGCGATCCGGACGATCCGGGGGTTTCTTTCGGAAGAGCCGGCCGGAACCTAACGGACCCGGCGGATGCCTTCGGGGATGATCTGCTGGGCGATCCCGGCAAGACAGAGGTAAAGCGAGGTCAGGACCAGCAGCCATTTCGCAACCGGCCCCTCCTCGAAATTCCACCAGGCCGCCCAGCCCGCAAGGGCGACCCAGGCGATGCAGACGGCGATCGAGACTTCGTACCAGCGGCTGGTCCGGACCGGATGGATGAACTTGAGATTGGTGAACATCGTCACCGACAGCAGGATCACCACCAGAAGAATGACCATTTCGCCAGGCTGGGTGGCGAACAGGACCAGGACGACCATGTTCCAGCAGGCCGGAAACCCGGCAAAGCTCTTGTCCTTGGTCTTCATCCTGGTATCGGCAAAATAGATCACCGAGCCGTAGCAGATCACGATGATCGCGAGCCAGCCCGTCCAGCCGGGCAGCAGATCGGACTGGAACAGCGCGAAGGCCGGGATGAAGACATAGGTCAGATAGTCAACGATCAGGTCCATCAGGACCCCGTCATAGGTCGGCCAGTTCTTTTGGACCTCGAACCTGCGCGCCAAGGGGCCGTCGATCCCGTCGACGATCAGCGCCACGACAAGCCAGAGGAACATCAGGCTCCATTCCCCTTTGACCGCTGCAAGCATGGCAAACATGGCCAGAACGGCGCCGGAAGCGGTGAGAAGATGGACCGACAGGGCTTTCAGACGCGGGCTCATGTGGATGTGATCGCCGATTATGCGGTGCGGCGCAACCGTCAGGCCACGTCAAGCCGGGCGCGCGGGTGCGCTTTGTCGTAGACCTCCATCAGCCGCGCGGCATCGACGGCGGTGTAGCCTTGCGTCGTTGACAGCGAGGCATGGCCCAGCAGCTCCTGAATGGCCCGCAGATCCCCGCCTGCGGACAGAAGGTGGGTGGCAAAGCTGTGCCGCAGCGCGTGCGGCGTGGCGGAGGCGGGCAGCCCGAGCCGAAGCCGGGCCCGTTCCATCGCGCCTTGGATCAAGCGGGGGTTGACCGGCCCGCCGCGCGCGCCGCGGAACAGGGCGTCTTTTGCAACCAGATCAAACGGGCACAGGGCAACATAGGCCGCAACGGCCTCAGCCGCGGCGGGGATCACCGGGACGAGCCGGGTCTTGCCGCCCTTGCCGGTGATCCGCAGGGTCGGGGGCAAGGGGTGATCCGCCCCGGTCAGGGACAGCGCCTCCGAGATGCGGAGGCCAAGACCGTACAAGAGCGTCGCAATCGCCGTGTCGCGGGCGGCGATCCAGTCTTCGCGGGCGTCCGCGCCGATTTCGCCCAGGATTTCCGAGGCGCTGTCTTCACTTAGCGGGCGGGGAAGCTTCCGGCGGACCTTCGGCCCACGCGCGGAAAGGACCGTGGTCGCATCCGCCCCCGTGCGGTCGGCGGCCCAGGCGGTAAAGCCCTTGACCGCCGAAAGCGCCCGGGCCAATGAACGTGCCGAAAGGCCCCGACCCCGTTCCTCGGCCATCCAGGCGCGAAGGTCGGATTGAGTGGTTTGCGCGACCTGTGCGACACCCTCGGCCCCGCCCCGGTGAGTGGCGAGAAACCGCAAGTAACGCGCGACGTCGCGGCGATAGGCTTGGATGGTATTTTGTGCTGCACCTTCAAGCGCTTGCAGCTGCAAAAGCCAGTCCGTCAGCGCCGCCCCCAGTGCGGGCGCGAGGAAGGGATCGGCGCCTACGCCAGCCACCGCCGCAGAGCCCGTTCGAAGACCCCGGCGAAAAACGCCAGAAGATCCGTGCCATGGGTGGACTTGAACTGGCTCGGGTCCTCGGACGCGAAGACCAGCATCGCCGGCAAACGCCCCGGACCGAGGTCGAGTTTCATCAACGCTTCGGACTGAATCTCGGCGGTTCGGTCGCCGTAAAGCGTGTCGGCCAGACCGGTGACCGCCCGCAGAACCACAGCCCTTCCAGGGCCATTTCGACCGTTTGTCAGATAGTTAGCGACAAACCCGCGCGAGGTGACCTGCAGCACCTCACCCAGACGGCGGAGGGTTGGGTCGCTGTCGCCGTCCTCCTGCACCGATTCCAGAACCAGGCGGACCATGTCGACCCGCAGGGTCTGCGCGACATCGGTGGTCAGGGCCCGCATGAAAGCCTCGAAATTGCCCGGCTCCATCAGTTGCAGCACCGCCCTGTGCACCTGGTTCGTGCCGGCCAGGTTCTCGTAAGCCGCTGCAATCACGGACCTATGTGTGTCCTCCAGCCGGTCGAGCCGGGTTTCCAGCCGCTGCATCGCGATGCCGCGCAAATCGACGATGTTCTCGCCAAGCGCGCGGTCGTTGGCGGCCACCAGGGCGTTCATCACGTCGCGATCCTCCAGGAGCCGTTCGGGTTCGGCAAGGATGCGGTCGCGCAGGTCGGGTTCGATCATCTGGTCAGCCGGGGGGTTCGGATGCGGGTTTCGGGCGGAGTATAGGCGACCCGCCAAGGCCTTGGCGACAGGGTTAACGCAAGACCGCAATGGGGACCGGCAGGGATGCAACACTGCGTCTGGGACCCGTATGGAAAGCGGCCATACGCGCGTATGGGTCGCCGCGCGTTAACCTTTGCGCCCGAGGATCGGCCGGAAAGGAGCCCGCCCATGCCCGACCTGAAGAAACAGACCCCCCGCCAGCGCGCGCAGATGACCTACATGATGGACGTGATGCGGCGTCTGGAATGGGACCTGCACAACACCATCGAACTCACGGGGCGCATCCCGGAGGCCTGGCACGAGATCGCCACGGCGACGCCGAGGGCGGCCAAGGTGAAGGTGACGCTGGACCTTGAGGCGGACGTGCTGAAGTTCTTCAAGTCGATGGGTGAGGGGTATGGGCCGCGGATCAACGACGTGTTGAAAAGCTACATGCACGCCCGGCTGGCCGGGGTGATCCGGGGGGCCGAGACGCTGGCGCATTACCGGGAGCGGGAGGAGGCTTATGCGGGCGGGAAGCCGCAGTTCGGCGATGTGGCGAAGGCGTTCGGGTGGGAGTGGGGGGACGAGGGGCCAAAGGCGGCGGAGGCCGTTCGGGCGCAGGTGCAGGAGGCCGCGCAGAAGGGCGTGGCGGAGGGGGAGGAGCGGGTGTTCGGCGGGCCGTTGGTGAGGTGAGGAGTCAACCCCGAAAGGGAATTCCCGAAGATTTGACTCGGCCAATCAACACGTCTTTTCCAATGGACCTCAGCATTCTCTCAAAAGAACGCTTTGCGAGCGGTGACGCGGCTGTGGGTCCAATTATTATGCTCTCAATTAGATCAGAGAATGACAATTCACTCCCAATTGAGGCGAGCAAATCACCAACTGGTAACTTAAGTTTTGGCTGTATCCCGTTCGGACCATTGAAGTATCCAAAATGCTGCTCATAGAATACCCGACCGTTGTTGCTGTTCAATTGATCTCGATCCTTCAGGTAAACTAGGCGCCATTCGTTCTCCT
>JBIJDO010000152.1:0-6558 GCA_044344105.1 Tabrizicola sp. | reverse complement strand
GCCACGGTCTGGGGCGGGTTTTCCACCAAGTGGTACGTCTCGCTGGTCAACAACCAGGCGGTGATCGACGCGCTGGTCCTGTCGCTGAAGATCGCGCTCGTCTCGGCTACCATCGCCACGATCCTTGGCACCATGTCCGGCATCGCGCTGGCCCGGTTCAGCCGGTTCAAGGGCCGCACGCTCTTCTCCGGCCTCGTCATCGCGCCCCTCGTCATGCCCGAGGTTATCACCGGCATCTCGTCCCTCATCTTCTTCATCCTGATGGCCGACTGGATCGGCTGGCCGGGTCAGCGCGGCTTTACGACGATCACGCTGGCGCATATCACCTTTTCCATGGTCTTCGTCACCACCATCGTCCAGGCCCGCATGGTCCAGTCCGACCGCGCCATCGAAGAGGCCGCGATGGACCTCGGATCGCGCCCCTGGCAGGTCCTCTTCGACATCACCCTGCCGGTCATCTCGCCCGCGATCCTGTCCGGCTGGCTGCTGGCCTTCACCATCAGCCTCGACGACGTGGTGATCACCGCCTTCACCACCGGGCCGGGATCGACCACCCTGCCGCTGCTGATCTGGTCCAAGGTCAAGCTGGGCGTGACCCCCGACATGAACGCGCTGGCCACGCTGATGGTCCTGACCGTCGGCATCGGCGTGATCGCCGCCGGGATGATCCTGAACCGGGCCGAGCGGCGGCGTCTGGCCGAAGAACGATTGGCCTTCCGGTCCAATGACTGATCCCCTGATGCTTCTGCACACACCGCTTGGCGAACTGGGCTCGGGCCGCGTGCGCTATGGCGCGGCGATGGCGCTCTGGCGCGACGGGCAGCTGTCCGAAGCGGCGCTCGAGGTCTACCGCATCGCCTCGGCCCATGACTCCCGCGACCCCCTGCCCATGCTGGCCGAACGCGGGCTGCCTCCGCCGCCCCTGTCAGCCCTGCCGTCGCTCTACACCACGGCGCGCGATTACATCCTTGCCCTCGACCATCCGGGGGCGGGCGAGGTCAGGTCCACCCTCCCGCCCGATCCCGGTGCCCGGCGTCCCGTCACCCCGCGCACGAACCCGGTGGTCGACCGCTGGCTGACCCCGGCCCTTGCGGCGGTTCGGGAAACACACCCGAACCTGGCCGAAGTTATCAAGAAAGCCGCCCCCGCCCTGAACTGGGTCACGTATGACCTCTATCCCCGCGACCAGATCGGTGAGGCTTTCGCCACCGGCCATGCCTTCGCCTCGATCCGCGGGGCCGATGCACCGTTCCGGGGCCGTGACATGGACCTCGGCCTCTTCCTCATCGCGCCCGGCACGCTCTACCGTGACCATCGCCACGCCGCCCCCGAGCTTTACGCGCCCCTCACCGGCCCGCACGGCTGGCGGTTTGCTCCGAAAGACCCCATTCAGGTCAGGCCCGCGCATGTCCCGGTCTGGAACCCCGCCTTCCAGCATCATCTGACGCTGGTCGGGCCGGTGCCGTTCCTCGGGTTTTTCGTCTGGACCAGGGATGTCGATGCCGTGGCCGAAGTCATCCCAAGCGACGACTGGGCCGCGGTGGAACGGCAGGGCATGCCCGCAAGCCGTTGACCAGTCTAAAAATTTTCGCGAAAACTTTTGGACTGGTCCCACTGACCCAGCCCTCAAGCAAATGATCTACGCCGCCTTTGGCCTTCGACCTGCCAGAACGCGGGGCAGGGCGCCCTCGACCCAGGCGGTCA
Source organism: Tabrizicola sp. (assembly GCA_044344105.1). GTDB lineage: Bacteria > Pseudomonadota > Alphaproteobacteria > Rhodobacterales > Rhodobacteraceae > Tabrizicola. The sequence goes on along the minus strand of JBIJDO010000152.1, from coordinate 4,854 downwards.
GGGCGACCACATGCCCCGCCGCCTCCACCCCCAACGGGGTCAGCTCGTAATCGACATGCGGCGGCACCACCGGATGCGCCGTGCGCAGCACGAACCCGTCGGCTTCCAGGTCCTGCAAGGTCTGCGCCAGCATCCGCTCGCTGACCCCGCCCACCCGCCGCCGAAGCTGGGCAAAGCGGTGCGGCCCGGTGGCCAGCGCGATCATGACGAGCGTGCCCCAGCGGCTGGTCAGGTGCTGCAGGATCGGTCGCGACGGGCAATCCGGAGCCAGGACATTGCCCCGCTCCCAGGCCTCGATCAGGTCATGTGCGTCCTTGTTCATCGCCCTGTGCGCCCCTGGCCAATACTTACAAAAATGTGCGTACTTCCCTTTCGTAAGTATCGTGATACCTGTCCCCCTGTCAACCAGGAACAGGAGACCACCGATGTCCACCATCGCCATCACCGGAGCCACCGGCCAGCTTGGCCGCCTTGCCATCGCCGCCCTCAAGGCGCGCGGCGCCACACCCATTGCGCTGGCGCGCGACCCGGCCAAAGCCGCCGACCTCGGCGTACCGGTCCGGGCTTTCGACTACACCAGCGCCGATCCGTCCGCCCTGCAGGGCGTCGATACGCTGGTCCTGATCTCCTCGAACGATTTCAACGACCGTGCCGGGCAGCACCGGAAGGCCATCGCAGCAGCCCAGGCCGCGGGGGTGGGACGGATCGTCTATACCTCGATCCTGAAGGGCGATGCCTCGCCGATGATCCTGGCGCAGGACCACATCGCCACCGAAGCGGCCCTGCAGGGCAGCGGCCTTGCCACGACGATCCTGCGCAACGGCTGGTACACCGAGAACTACACCGGTGCGCTTGGTGCCGCCATCCAGCACGGCGCGATCATCGGCGCAGCGGGTGAGGGACAGGTCTCTTCTGCCGCCCGCAAGGACTATGCCGAGGCGATTGCGGTGACGGCCCTCGATGCCGCGCATTCCGGCAAGACCTATGAGCTTGCGGGTGACACCGCGCACACCGGGGCCGATCTTGCATCAGCCGTGGCCAAGGCCGCAGGCAAGCCGGTCGCCTATGTCTCGATGCCGGAAGCCGATTATGCCAAGGCGCTCACCGGCTTTGGTCTGCCGGAAGGCTTTGCTGCGGTGCTCGCCGACAGTGACGCACGGTCGGGTGAGGGCGCACTTCATGACGACAGCCGCACCCTGTCGCGCCTGATCGGCCGCCCGACGACACCCATCGCCGACACGATCCGCGCCGCACTCTGATCCCCGCACCTCCCGGACACAAGGTGCCCCTTCCCCATGGCCGCGGGGAAGGGGCACGCGGGTTTCGATGCGCCACGAAGTGTTACGCAAGGCTTAACGTGCTTTCGCAACCGATTGATTTTCCTCGCCCCGCAAAACTGCCCACGCGTGGGCACGCGCATTTTGGGCGGTCGCGAATGCCCGGCAATCCGTCTCTGACCGGCTTGGAAAGCCCCGCCTCTCCGGCTAGGCTTCCCCCGAAGATGGAGACCCCGATGCCCCGCGCCGAAACCCTCGCCCTGATCCGCCGCTACTATGACGCCTTCAATGAAGGGAACGCGGCGGGTATGCTCGCCTGCCTGACCGATGACGTCGAGCACCGGGTGAACGAAGGCGCACACCGGATCGGCAAGGCCCGCTTCGCCGAATTCTGCAGCCACATGGGCGTCAGCTACCGCGAGGAGTTGCGGGACATCGTCACCTTCGCCACCGACGACGGCACCCGCGCCGCCGCCGAGTTCGTGGTCCACGGCCAGTATCTGCAGACCGACCCCGGCCTACCCGAAGCCAGGGGCCAGGCCTACATCCTGCCCGCGGGCGGGTTCTTCGACATCCGGGGCGGCCTCATCGCGCGGATCACCACCTTCTACAACCTCAATGACTGGGTCCGGCAGGTGTCGTCGTGAACATGGACGACATCGACGTCCGCGCCCTGCAGGGCGCTGATCTGGAGGCAGCCCTGGACGATGTGGCCCACCTCCGCATCACCGTCTTCCGCGACTGGCCCTACCTCTACGACGGCGCGCAGGCCTACGAGCGCGAGTATCTGCAGACCTACCGCGACAACCCCGGCGCGCTGCTCGTCGGCGCGTTCCACGAAGGCCGCCTGATCGGCGCCTCGACCTCGACCCCGATGGAGGATCACGCCCCCGAATTCGCCGCCCCTTTCGCCGACCTTGGCATCCCGGTGGCAAGCATCCTCTACGGGGCCGAATCCGTGCTTCTGCGCCCCTATCGCGGCATCGGGCTCGGTCACCGCTTCATCGACCTGCGCGAGGCCCACGCCCGCGCGCTTGGACGGACCCATGTCGCCTTCTGCTCGGTGATCCGGCCCGAAGACCACCCCGCCCGTCCGGCCGTCTACCGCTCGAACGAGGCGTTCTGGCGGGGCAGGGGATACGACACCCTGGCAGGCGCGGTGGCACGTTTCAGCTGGCGGGACCTCGGGCAAGCAGAGGAAACCGAGAAGGCCCTGCAGTTCTGGATGCGGGCGCTTTAGGCCCCGGACGTCGGTAACGGGGACGTTCCAGTCAAGCCTTTTTCGGCATGGGACCTCGGCCGCAGAGTGTGCGGTCTGGATCAACTCTCCGCTCTGAATTGTCCTGCTTTCACATGGGCCTTCGTCTGAGATCAGCCCGGGTGCATGCTTCGGTCGGTGGTCGGGGCGGTGGCCGCCAACATGATGCCGGTTCTATGCAATTCCGATGTGCCCATCTCACTGGCGTGCTCGATGGGGTTCGGCAACAGTCCCGACCACGGCATCATCGGAACCGCGTCCCTGGGGGGACCTCGAAGGCCCGCGGTCAGGCGGGCAACTGTTGGGAGATCAAGTCGTCAAGCCGCATGGGGCACCGTGATTTCGAACCGGAAGTCGGTGTCATCAACCCACTTGCGGTGCAGGATCACCCCGATGCGCCGTGCCAGGGCGACCATGGCGCGCTTTGCACCACGGCGCCAGGCGACCAGTGCGGCCCATGTTCTCAACCATGTCGAACGCCCGCGATGCATCATGACGGTCGCAGCCAGACACAACGCGCGGCGCAGGTTGACATAGCCAGCCTTGGTGATGCCGCCCGAGGCGCGCTACAACGCCCACGTTCGGCGGCCGTGCGTCCTGCATCGGTGCGATATGGCGAGAATCTGCTTGACCTTCCAACAGTGGGAACCCGTTTGCTGCTGACTCAGGGTGCTCATGACAGAAAGGATGACCATGTGCGACTGTGGAAAGCATGACGGGGCCGAGGCCGGTGTGGCGCTGGCAGAGGCCGTGACCTTCGAGGTGAAGGACATGACCTGCGGCCATTGCGCGGGCAGGATCCGCACCTCGCTTGAAACCGCGCTGCCGGGTGCGGACGTGGCGATCGACGTGGCCGCGCAGCGCGTCACGGTGGCGGGCGATGCCGCCGCCGCGGCAGCCGCGATCACGGCGGCGGGCTACACGCCGCAGCACGCGGCGCATTGATGCCGCTGCGGTCCGCGTCGCGCCTGTCACCGGCGCGACGCGGACGCGATGGAGACGGGATGGCAGATGCAGCAGGACGGTGACATCGGCGGGGCGCGTCCTGTTCTGGACGTGAGGCGGCTCAAGACCGTCTTCAACCTCGGCTCCGCCGAGGTGCATGCCGTCAACGACGTGAGCTTTCATGTCCGCCGCGGCGAGCTTCTGGGCGTGGTCGGCGAAAGCGGCTCGGGCAAGTCGGTGACGATGATGTCGCTGGTCGGGCTTCTCGCCTCGCCCCCGGCCGAGGTGCGCGGCGGCGAGGTGCTGCTGGACGGCATCGACATACTGAAGCTCACGCCGCGCGCGCTGAGCGACATCCGGGGCGCGCGGATCGGCTTCGTCTTCCAGGACCCGATGACCAGCCTCAATCCGGTGCTGACGGTCGGCGACCAGCTTGCCGAACCCCTGATCCGGCACAAGGGGATGGACCGGCGCCGGGCGGCGGCGCGGGCGGTGGAGCTGCTGGAGATGGTCGGCATCCCGGACGCACGGTCGCGGATGTCCGGCTATCCGCACCAGTTTTCCGGGGGCATGCGGCAGCGGGTGATGATCGCCATAGCACTCGCCTGCGAGCCCGACCTGCTGATCGCCGACGAGCCGACAACCGCGCTCGATGTCACGATCCAGGCGCAGATCATCGACCTGATGCAGGACCTGCGCAAGAAGCTGGGCATGGCGGTGATCTGGATCACGCATGACCTTGGCGTCGTCGCCGAGATCGCCGACCGGGTCATAGTGATGTATGGTGGCCAGGTCGTCGAGGAGGCCCCGGTCCGCGACCTCTTCGCGGCCCCGCGCCACCCCTATACCCGCGCGCTGCTGCGCACCGTCCCGGCGCTGGACGGCGCCCGCATGCACCGGCTGAACACCATCGAGGGCCAGCCGCCGATCCTGTTCGAGGCTCCGGGGGCCTGTTCGTTCCGCCACCGCTGCGACCATGCCGACGCGCAGTGCGCCTGCGTCAACCCCGACTGCTGCAAGGTGGCCGCCGCCCGTGACACGACCGACGACCCCAAGTCGGGGCATTTCGTCGCCTGCCACCACGTCCCGGCGCTGCCGGGGGCCGAAGCCAGGGCGGTCGCCGTCGATGCTTGATCACGCGATCCCGGAGGACCTCGTCACGGTCGAGGGCCTGACAATGCATTTCCCGATCCATGCCGGGGTGTTCCGCCGCCGCGTCGGCGCGGTCCGCGCGGTGGACGGGGTCAGCTTCTCCATCGCCCGGGGCGAGACGCTGGGGCTGGTGGGCGAATCCGGCTGCGGCAAGTCCACCGTCGGGCGCGCGCTCCTTCGGCTGTGCGAGCCGACGGCGGGGCGGGTGGTGATCGACGGCGA
>JBIJDO010000151.1:0-6593 GCA_044344105.1 Tabrizicola sp. | reverse complement strand
CGGCCACGACATCGATCGGCATGAACCGGTCGTCGTGTTCGTCGCTGTCGGAGTAATAGCGTCCGAGCGTCGCCTTCGACTTGCCGGTGATCTCGCAGGCGGTCTCGATGCCGACATCCTTGACCAGAGCCTCGGTATGTTTCTTCAAATAGGACGCAATCGACATCACCAGACTCCAACAACCCCGCCCGGCCCAGGCAGTGTGCGGGCCGGATCGGGGGAAACGCGACGGTTTTTTCCCATTAATGCGACGGGAACCCTTTGTCATGAATAAAGATGTTCCGGGCGTGACCGGAACGGTAGCGAGTGCCCGATGTCCCCAGCATCGGGAAGGGTGGGGCCCGCCGCACCAGTCCGGCAACGGGCTGTCGGCGGAACCGCCGGAACGCGGCGGGCCCGTGTTCGTGACCAGTGTGCGGTGCGATCCGCGCTTCAGTGATTGTGCGGGCCTGCAGTTCCGCCCAAGTGACGATTTGCCGGTGACGCCGGGCCGCGTCTTGCAGCCAACCGGCTTGCAGCGCGGCCCGGTGATCGGCTAGGGCTTCGGGTCATGGCCAAGCTTTACTTCCACTACTCCACCATGAACGCGGGCAAGTCGACCGCGCTTCTGCAGGCGTCCCACAACTACCGCGAAGGCGGGATGCAGACTTACCTCATCACCGCACGCTTCGATGACCGGGCCGGACCGGGGCGGATCGCCAGCCGGATCGGCTTCGGCGAGGACGCCGACACGTTCGGGCCGGGCGAGGATATGTTCGAAAAGCTGAAAGCGCGCTTGGCATCCGGCCCCGTTGCCTGCGTATTCATCGACGAGGCGCAGTTCCTGTCCAAGGATCAGGTCTGGCAACTTGCCTGCGCGGTCGATGATCTGGGCGTGCCGGTCATGTGCTACGGACTTCGGGTCGACTTCCAGGGCAATCTCTTCCCCGGCTCGGCGGCGCTGCTGGCCTGGGCCGACGAGATGCGCGAAGTGCGCACCATATGCGCCTGCGGCAGGAAGGCGACGATGGTGATCCGCCGTGGCCCGGACGGGCGGGCGCTTCGCGACGGCGAGCAGGTGGTGATCGGCGGCAACGCGACCTATGTCAGCCTCTGCCGCCGTCACTGGCGCGCGGCGATAGAGGAAGCCTCGGGCGCGGACTGACGCGCGATCAGGACGCCCGCGACGAAGATCAGGCCCATCCCGGCCATCGCGATCGGGGACAACCGCTCGCCCCAGAGGATCAGCCCCCAGGCGGCTGAGGCGGGCAGGATGACGTACTCGAACACCGACACGCGCGAGGCTTCGGCAATCTGGTAGGCCTTGACCACCATGCCGACCCCCAGAAGCGAGCCTGCCGCCTGCACGAAGGTCCACCACAGGAACGCGCCCGTCGGCCAGACCGGCCCGCGCTGCAAAAAGCCCTCGGGGCCATCGGGTGTCGGCAGCGGCAAGAGCCACAGGACCACCATGCCGACCAGCCCGATCAGCCCCAGCATCCCGAAGAACCCGGCCACGACCGTTCCCGCACTCTCACCTTCGCACCAGGCCTTGGTCGCGATGTTGCCCATGGCATAGAACGCCCCGGCGATGACCGGCAGGAGGGCCGCGAAGGTCGCACCCGACATCGCTTCTGGGCCAAGGACCAGGACGACCCCGGCAAAGCCGATGACGACCGCAAGGATCTGCAGGCCGTGGATGCGCTGCCCGTAGACGAAACGCTGGATCAGAAGCACGAAGATCGGCGCGGTGAACAGCCCGGCGGCGACCTGCGCCACCGGCAGGAACGCCAGCGCGCCGAAATAGATCACCAGCGCCGCGGCGTGGACCGCCGACCTTGCCAGCACCGCCAGGGGCCGTTTCGGACGTAGCGACAGGCCCAGCGGCACCGCGACCAGCGCCAGAATGACGAAGGCCATCGCCGTCCGCGTGGCATGGAACTGCCAAAGCCCGCCGTCGCGGGCGATGATCCGGACATAGTTGTCGGTATAGGCGATCACGCAGGCATAGATCAGCACCGCGCCAAAGGCAGCGAGAGTGCGGTTGGGTGCGTCGGTCATCGGTCTCTTCGGGTTGCCTTTGCCCCTTGGTGCCGGGCCTCCGGCCGTCCTGCCCGCCCGAACGCGACCTTGCGGATGAAATCCCGGTCGCTGGCGCTCTCTGGGCTCCGGCGGGTGATTGTCGTCGCCCCTCGTGGCAGATAAGCTTGCCGCAAAACAGGCAGAACCTCCGAGAGACGCAACAGCCGATGACGGCGCTGAAGAAGTATCAACGGCTGGAATGCGGCGGTCTGTGGCGCGAGACGCCGCAGGACCAGCGGCGCGAGGTGCTTGTCCACTTCGGGGACGCGACCCTGGTGCTGTCGGATCCCAAATCCGGCACGGCGATCAGCCACTGGTCGCTTCCCGCCATCGAGCGGATCAACCGGGGCGAGGAGCCGCCGGTTTTCGCCCCCGGCCCGGATGCCGGCGAAAGCCTGGAACTGACCGACCCCGAGATGATCGCCGCCCTGGGCGTGGTGCGCCAGGCGGTGGCCGCCGCGACCGCCCGGCCAGGCCGGTTGCGGGGTGTCCTCCTGGCGAGCGCGGCGGCGGCGGTCGTGCTGGTCGGGGTTCTCTGGCTGCCCGGTGCGCTGGTCCGGCACACCGCATCGGTCGTGCCTCTGGCGCAGCGGGCCGAGATCGGCCAGCGCGCCCTGGACGACCTCTCACGGGTGACGGGCGGCAACTGCCAGAACCAGCTTGGCCTGCAGGCGCTGGCCGCCCTGTCCGAACGGGTGTTCGGTCCTCTCGACACGCCGATCCTCTATGTGATGCCGGAAGGCGTCGAGCGGCCGCTGCACCTGCCGGGCGATGTGATCGTCCTGCCGCGACGGATGATCGAAGAGGCCAACGGTCCCGAGGCCGTCGCGGGTGCGGCCCTGGTCGAGAGGCTGCGCGCCAGAACCGTTGACCCGATCATCCCGCTCTTGAACTTCGCCGGCCTGCGCGCGACGTTCCGGCTTCTGACCACCGCGGAACTGCCCGACGCGGCGCTTGCGGGCTATGGCGAGGCTCGCCTGCGCATGGCCCCGGTCGCCGTGCCGGACGACACCCTGGTTGCCGCGTTCACGACCGCGCAGATCCCGCTGTCGCCCTATGCCCTGGCCATCGACCCTGACGGTGCGGGGACCGCGAACCTGGTGGCAAGGGACCCCTACAAGGGCCTGGCGGAAGCGCCGCTCATCTCCGATGAAGCCTGGCTGGCCCTGCAGGGCATCTGCAGCGGGTAAGGCCGGCAGGCGGACGTTCCACGCAGACGCGGAACCAGTCCGCGACCCTATGGCCGGATCACCGTGGCGTCCGGAAAGCCCAGATCGCGAAGGGCCTCCCCTGCCCTGGCCGCGGCATCCGTGTCCGCGAAGGGCCCGGCGTAAACCGTCGTAAGGTTGCTGCTGCCGCCCGAAAGCCGCCCCCGGACCGCCCCGTAGCCCAGGTCCGCCAGCCGCGCCTCGGCCTTCGTGACGTTGTCGTCCGAGACGAAGCTGCCAACGGCAACAAAGACCCCGTCCGGGGCTGCCACCTCCTGCAGCGGGCGGGACGATTCCTTTGCCGCCGCGCTGTCCGGGGCCGCTGCAGCATCACCCTCGACCGGGACACGCCGCCCGGACGGCGGGTTGTCGCACAGGGGTTCGCCGCCGCGTGACACACGGGGAATCCACAGCACCATGTCTGCCGTCCCGGCCCGGACGAACATGCAGCCCCGGCTGTCGACATATTGCTGTCCGGCGTAGCTTGCGGGTGGCCGTTCGGCAGGCTCGGTCAAGTCGCGCGCCTCGGCGGGCAGGACCGAAAGCCCCACGAACGCCAGGCCCGCCACACCCGGCCAGAGGCACCCGCGTCGTCCCCGGTGCCAGAGAGGGCGCATCACTTGGTTCCGAACATCCGGTCCCCGGCATCGCCAAGGCCCGGAACGATGTAGCCGTGGTCGTTCAGATGGCTGTCCACCGCCGCCGTGACGATGGGGACGTCCGGGTGCGCCTCCTTCATCCGGGCGATGCCTTCCGGTGCGGCCAGAAGACACAGGAAGCGGATCTGCTTCGCCCCCGCCTGTTTCAGCAGGGCGACCGCCGCCGCGCTGGAGTTCCCCGTGGCCAGCATCGGATCGACCACGATGGCGATGCGGTCCTCCATATGGTCGGGCAGCTTGCAGTAGTACTGCACCGGCTGCAGCGTCTCGGGGTCGCGGTAGAGGCCGACGAAGCCGACCCGCGCGGCGGGCACCAGTTCCAGGATGCCGTCCAGAAGCCCGTTGCCGGCGCGCAGGATGCTGACCAGCGCCAGCTTCTTCCCCTCGATGGCGGGGGCGTCCATCGCCTCCAGCGGGGTTTCGATCCGCCGCACGGTCATCGGCAGTTCGCGGGTGACCTCATAGGCCAGAAGCAGGCTGATCTCGCGCAGAAGCTTGCGGAAACTGGCGGTGGAGGTGTCCTTTTCCCGCATCAGGGTCAGCTTGTGCTGGACCAGGGGGTGGCTGACGACGGTCAGGTGATCGAGCATTCAGGCCTCCAGAAGTTTCAGGGTCCTCGCCTTCGTATCGGCGTCGCAAAAGGCCGCGTCAAGCGACTGGCGGGCAATGCGCCGAAACTGCCCTTCGTCCCAGTCGAAGGCACGGTGAAGCGCGTCATATTCCCGCGCCATGGTGGTGTGGAAGAACGGCGGATCGTCGGTCGAGATCGTCACCTTGACCCCGCGCCGGTCAAGCTCGGCAATCGGATGATCGCGGAAGGTCGGATAGATGCCCAAAGCCACGTTCGACCCCGGACAGCATTCCAGGACGATCCCCTTTTCGGCCAATTCGTCCACCAGGCCCGGATCCTCGATCGCGCGCACTCCGTGCCCGATCCGCTCCACCGCCAGATCCTGCACCGCGTCCCTGACGCTTGACGGCCCGCCCCACTCCCCGGCATGCGCCGTCAGCCGCAGCCCCGCCTCGCGCGCGCAGTCGAAGGACCAGCGGAAATCCGATGGCGCGCCGATCCTTTCATCCCCGGCGATGCCGAACCCGACGATCCAGTCCCCCGCCGTCTCCGCCGCACAAAGCGCCGTCTCCCGCGCCTTTTCCGGGCCGAAATGCCGGATACAGGTGATGATGCCGCGGAGCGTGATGCCCAGCTGCCGCTCGGCCTGATCCGCCGCCTCGCGGATCGCGTGCAGGTATTCGCGCCAGGCCCCGACATCGCGCCCGCCGCAGAAATCGGGGCTGAGAAACGTCTCGGAGTAGACCACGCCCGATGCCGCCGATTGCTCCAGAACCGCAAGCGTCAGCCGCGCATAGTCCTCGGGCGTCTGCAGGGCCGAGGTCGCCGCCTCATAGACTTTCAGGAAATCCCGGAAGTCCTTGTAGCGGTAGTTTCCCGCCGCATCGAAGATGCCGGATATGTCCAGATGCTTTTCCCGCGCCAGCCCGGCGATGAAGGCCGGCGGTGCCGCCCCTTCCAGATGCAGGTGCAGTTCGACCTTCGGCAATCCGCCCATGAAACGCTCCTGATTTCATACTGGTGCAAATATCCTCTGGGGGTCCGGGGGGCGAAGCGCCCCCGGCGGGGCGTCACAGAAAACGCCGCCCCGGTCCTTGGGCCGCCACCCCCAGATGCGCCGCCACCGACGCGCCCACGTCCGCGAAACCCCGCAGGCCCACCTCGCGCAAGCCCGCCCCCCAGCCCACCACTGGAACCCGCTCCCGTGTGTGTTCGGTGCCCCGGAAGGTCGGGTCATTGCCGTGGTCGGCGGTGAAGATGGCAAGGTCGCCGGGCCGCAGAGTGGCGAAGAACCGGGGCAGTTCCGCGTCGAACCACTCCAAAGCGCGGGCATATCCGGCGACATCGCGGGGATGGCCATACAGGGTGTCGAACTCGACGAAGTTCGCGAAGGTCAAGGACCCCGGCCCGGCTTCGGCCGCAAGGCGGACCAGATGTTCGAAAAGGTCTGAATCCGACTTGCCCTTGTGCAACTGCCCGATCCCCCGCATCGAAAAGATGTCGCCGATCTTGCCGATCCCATGCGTCGCCCGGCCTGCATCTGCGACCCAGTCGAGCAGCGTCGGTGCGGGCGGCGCGATGGCGAAATCCCTGCGGTTCGCCGTCCGCTTGAAATTCCCCGGCCCCCCGGTGAAGGGCCGCGCGATCACCCGGCCCACCTTGCGCGCGTGCAAGCTGGGGGCAAGGTCACGGCACAGCCGCAGCAGCCGCTCCAGCCCGAAGGCCTCTTCATGGGCCGCGATCTGGAACACCGAGTCGGCAGAGGTGTAGCAGATCGGCCAGCCGGTCCGCAGGTGCGCTTCGCAATGCTCGGCGATGATCGGCACGCCGCTCGCATGGCAGTTGCCAAGGATGCCCGCGGTTCCCGCCAGACGGCAGACCTCGGCCACGATGTCGTCGGGAAATGCGGGAACCGTGTCGGGAAAATAGGTCCAGTCCCAGGGCACCGGCACCCCCGCCAGTTCCCAGTGCCCCGATGGCGTGTCCTTGCCGCGCGACACCTCGGTCGCGGCCCCCCACAGGCCCGTTGGCACCGCCGCCAGCCCCGGTGTTTCAGCTCCAGAGGCCAGCCGGATCGCCGCCCCCAGCCCCAGC
>JBIJDO010000041.1:0-12648 GCA_044344105.1 Tabrizicola sp. | reverse complement strand
GGACATCGCGCCCGGCCCCCCCGTCCAGCCGGTCGTTGCCCGCCCCGCCCGAGAGCGTGTCATCCCCGTCGCCGCCATAAAGCGTGTCGTTCCCCGCCCCCCCGGACAGAACGTCAGACCCGCCGCGTCCGGTCAGCTGGTCGTTGCCGCCCGCGCCAGAGGCGTGATCCGCGCCTTCGGTGCCGAAGAAGCTGTCGGCGAAATCGCCAAGGATGAAGCGTTCGATCGACAGGAACGTGTCGCCCATCGCGTCCCCGCCCGTCAGCGTTGCGGAGAGAAGGTCGATGCGCAGCCCGACGGTCATGGTGCGGAAGCTGGCGGTGTCGATCCCCGTCCCGCCGTCCAGCCGGTCGGCCCCCGCCCCGCCGACCAGCGTGTCATCGCCGTCCCAGCCGGACAGCGAATCGTTGCCCGCGCGCCCGTCCAGCAGATCGCCACCCGCGCCGCCCGACAGGACATTGGCCAGGGCGTCGCCGGACAGCGTGTCGGCCTGGGCGGTGCCCTCGATATCCTCGATCGCGACGAAGATGTCCCCCGCCGCCTCGCCGGTGTTGGCTGCGGTATTGGCCAGATCGACGATGACACCCGTCGCCGAACCGGTGTAGCTTGCCCGGTCGCGGCCGGCCCCGCCGTCCCGGAGGTCGGCCCCGACCCCGCCGTAGAGCCAGTCGTTGCTGTTGCCGCCGTAGAGGCTGTCATTGCCGGCCCGTCCGGTCAGCCGGTCGTTGCCATCCGCGCCGTCGATCCGGTTGTGTTCGGCATTGCCGATCAGCGTGTCGTCGAAGATCGAGCCGTAGATGCCTTCGATCGAAATGTAGGTCTGGCCCTGGGCGATGCCGGTGTTGAAGCCGGGCGATTCAAGGCTGAGCCGGGTGTTGCCGGTCGCCTGGGTCAGGACGATCATGTCGAACCCGCCGCCGCCGTTGACCGTATCGGCGCCGACCGATGCCAGGAACATCTCATCCGCGGCACCGCCGGTGATCAGATCGACCTGGTTGGTGCCGCGGATCAGGTCGCCGTCCTGCGGACCGGGCGGCGGGGCGTGCCAGAGCCCGACGAAATCGGCAAGCTGGAACTGTCCGGGCTGGATCGGCAGGCCGTTCGGCGTCCGGATCTCCAGCACCTCGTTGCCCCAGGTGACCAGCGCGCCGGTCGCGGTGGCCGTGATGGTCAGGGCGGCCAGCGCGTGGATCGAGCCCCAGGCCGATACGTCGATCCGGTCGATGCCGAGCTGGAAATCACCGATCACGTCCGGCGCGCTGTCGCCGCCCAGAACGAAGGTGTCCGCCCCGGCCCCGCCGAAGAGCGTGTCACTGCCGCCCCCGTCGCCCAGGATGTCCGCCCCGTCGCCACCCTCGATGCGCTCGCCCGCGTCGCCGCCGAGGATCATGTCGGCACCGGTCGTGCCGGTCAGCGTCGCCTCGTCCATGCCGCCGGTCTGGACCTGGGTCAGCGCGCCGGGGTCGAACATCAGGCGGGTGATCCCGGCCCCTTCCCCGGCGACGAAGACCTCGATCATGCCACCGACCGCCCGCGCGGTGATGGCGGTGATGTTGTCCAGCGCAAGGCCCGGCAGCTGCAGCTGCTGTCCAACCGGAAGAAGCCGCCCTTCCGGCGTCAGCGTCATCAGGGTCAACCCGTCGTCGCCGCCCCCGGCGATGACGTAGACCCGGTCGCCCAGGGTGACGGTGGCCACCGCCTGCACGCCCTGGAACCGGGTGTCGAGCGTGTCGATCACGTGGTCGGCCACCCGCATCGTCCCGTCCGAACTGATCCCGATCACGCTGATCGAGGACGACCCGGCCGAAGCCACCACCAGAAAGGTGCTGCCGGCCATCTCGACGACCCTGACCGCCGAGGGATCGGCAATGCCAAGGCCCTGCGGCAGCCCCATGACCTGCGGACTGCCCAGCGACCCGTTGGCCGCCACCGGAAAGGCCCGGACCACGTCGGCATCCAGCGACAGGCTGATCAGGAAACGCGCCCCGGCAACAGTGACCGGGGTCAGGGCCGAGATGTCGACCCCGTTGTAGGCTCCGTCCAGCACCCGGGTGCCGATCAGCGTCATCGTGCCGTTCTCCGCCACCGCATAGGCGTGGATGGCGCTTTCGCCCAGACGTGCGGCGTAGAAGACCGAAGTTGCGCCGTCCGTCAGCACGGCCTGGGCGCTGATCGTGCCCGAGAGGCTGCCGGGGAGTTGCAGGGCCGGGGAAAGCGTGCCGGTCGCGTCGATGCCGTAGGCCTGCACCCCGGCGTGGTTGCCGCCGGTGACGATCAGGTGCCGGGCGCCGTTGATCATGACCCAGTCGAGCCCGGCTTCGGCGGGCAGCGTGGTGCCGGGGGCAAGGGTGCGCTGGTCGGCCAGGACCATCGCAGCGTCCACGTCCAGCGCCAGCACGCCGCCGCCCGCGCGCGTGGCGGTGTAGAGCAGAACGTTGCCGCCCTGCTCGACCAGCTTCATGTCTGAAATGCCCGAGACCAGGTTCAACGGCGCAGCCGCGAACGTCTCCAGCACCTGAAAGCTTGACACTTCCGGCCCCACACACACCCATGTACCCGAGGGTCAGAGTGCCGGGGCAGTGCTATCTGCGGATGATCCGATCAGGGCATAATCTTGGCGCTTGCCGGGGATTTTCGGCAAAGGCGGCGGACCTGCCCCGACGGCTGCGCGGCAGCGGTGTGTCTAGCGCCCGACGCCGACGTAGGCCGAGAAGCCGGCCTCAAGCACCTCGTCCCGGTCATAGATGTTGCGCAGGTCGGCCATCTTCGGATCGGCCATCTTGCGGGCCAGCTTGGCCAGGTCCAGTCCCCGGAACTCGTTCCACTCGGTCAGGAGCACGACAAGATCCGCGTCGTTGGCCGCCTGATAGGGGTTCTCGACCCATTTGACGCCGGGCAGCAGCGCCTCGCCTTCGTGGCGGCCCTGCGGATCGCTGACCCGGACCTTGGCTCCCGCGCCGACCAGAGCCGGAATGATCGTCAGGGAGGGGGCCTCGCGCATGTCGTCGGTGTTGGGCTTGAAGGTCACGCCGAGGACGGCGATCGTCTTGTCGCGCACTGACCCGCCGCAAAGATCGACGATCTTGTCGATCATCCGGCGCTTGACCTCGTCATTGACCTTGATCACCGCCTCGACGATCTGCATCGGCGTGGCATGGTCCTGCCCGATCCGGGCCAAAGCCTTGGTATCCTTCGGAAAGCAGCTGCCGCCATAACCGGGCCCCGCATGCAGGAACTTGTCGCCGATCCGCCCGTCCATGCCGATACCGCGCGCCACCGCCTTCACGTCCGCGCCGACCTTTTCGCACAGCGCCGCGATTTCGTTGATGAAGGTGATCTTGGTCGCAAGAAAGGCATTGCCGGCGTACTTGATCATCTCGGCGGTCTCGAGCCCGGTGTAGACCATCGGAAACTCGCGCAGCGACAGGGGCCGGTACAACTCGGCCATAACCTTGCGCGCCTTGCCGGTTTCCACGCCGACGACCACCCGGTCCGGGCGCATGAAATCGTCGATTGCCGCCCCTTCGCGCAGGAATTCCGGGTTCGAGACGACATCGAATTTCGCCTCGGGGTTCGCCGCCTTCAGCGCCTTCGCCACCTGGCGGTTGGTGCCGACCGGCACCGTCGACTTGGTCACCACGACGGCATAGCCGGTCAGCGCCCGACCGATGTCTTCGGCTGCCGCCATGACATAGGTCAGGTCCGCATGCCCGTCACCCCGCCGGGTCGGCGTGCCGACCGCGATGAAGACCGCCTCGGCCCCGTCCACCGCCGCCGGCAGGTCGGTCGAGAAGGCCAGCCGCCCGGCCTGCATGTTCTTGCCGATCAGCGCCTGCAGGCCCGGCTCGAAGATCGGTGTCTCGCCCCGCTGCAGCTGCTCGATCTTGCCCGCGTCCTTGTCGACGCAAGTCACCTCATGACCGAAATCCGAAAAACAGGCCCCCGAAACCAGGCCGACGTAGCCGGTTCCGATCATCGCGATGCGCATGGTTCAGGCTCCCTTGTCCGGCTCCCGGCCTGTCTATGCACGGCTCGGGAAGCTGTCAAACCTCCCTGACAAAACGGGGCCGGAGGTTTCCCTCCGGCCCCGCCCGCCGATCCACCGGTTCCGGGGACAAGATCAGGTATCGGTCTCGATGTAGCTGCTGCTCACCATCATCCCGATCACCGACGAGGTCCCGCCCACGCTCATCATGCTCCAGGGCGTCAGCAGCGTCGTGGTCGAGGGCAGGTCCGTCGTCAGCGTTCCTGTCGCCACCGCGCCCGACACCAGGTCCGTCACCTCGTAGCCCAGCGACTGGGTCGTCCCCGGCGGGGCGAAGAGCGCGATCTCGTAGACGGCGGTCCGGTCGGTGTTGGGGCGCGGAAACGACGCGCCGAGGTTGATCTTCGTCGCGGTGCCCGATCCGTCATTGTGCAGGAACTGGACGTTCGCATCGCCCGCATCCCAGCCCATGCCGCAGATGTTGGTCAGGGTCGAGGGGTTCACATCCGTCGGCGCCGCGGTCGAGTTGCGCATTCCGAAGAACGCCCGCGTCGTCGCGGTCGCCACCCCGGTCGCAGGTCCCCAGCGCGAGACCATGAAGAATCCGCCCTGCCCCGCCGCAGGCCCGCCCAGCAGGAACTGCAGCGCCGCACCGCGGAAACCGACCACGGCCGAGGTCGAGGCGGTCGTCACCAGATACTCCCGGCGGCGGATCAGCAGGTGCAGGTTGGTCGTCGCCACGTTCGCCGTCGTCGCGGTGCCGGTCGACCCGAACGCCATGCCGATCAGGCTGTCGGTGCCGCCGTTCCCCGCCGCCATGAAGACGCCCATCCGGTTGCGGGCAAATGTCGCCTGCAGGGCCGAGTCCAGTCCGCTCGGCCCCATGAACGCAGGCAGGGTGCGGCCCGCAACCGACCGGCCGAACAGTTTCAGCCCGCTCGCCGCCGGGACCGCCGGGGTCGGGATCACCGGCAGGCGCAACTGCCCGCCCTCGATCTCGACATCCGCCGCGCCGCCGAAGCTGCCGCCACTGTTGAACTGGATCTCGCCCGAAGCACCTCCGGGCGAACCGCCGCCGCCACCCGCAGGTGCGGCCCAGGTCCCGTCGGCCCGCAGAAAGTTGGTCGTGCCCCCGCCCGAGGCCGGGGCCAGGCCCTTCGCGCCAGAGGTGAAGGCGTCGAGAAGCGCCGTTGCCTGCGTGCCCGTCAGGTCTTCCGGGTCGCCCGAGCCCGCCGTGGTGCGGCCCTTGAAACGCGCCGTCGCCATGTCGGCAAGCTTGGCATTGGTCACCGCGTCATTGGCGATGATGGTTGCGCCATCCCCGACCGAAGTGACGTCGCCCGTGTGGTTGGGGTGGGCGTAGTTGTTTGCGCCGGTCGCGATTCCGTCCAGCTTGGTCTTGTCCGCTCCGGTCATGAACCCGGCAGCGCCGCCGGCAACGGCATTGGCGTGCAGCGTGCCGCCAGCCCTTGCGCCATGTGCGGTGTCGTTGAACCGGGCCGCAGGCAGCGTCCCCGCGACAAGGTCGCTCGCCGACCCGCTGGTGGCTATGGCGGCAAGCCCGGTGATCGTCGCCGCCGCTTGCGTGCCGGTATGCGTCGCCCGGTCGCGCAAGGCCGCGTCCGAGGCATTCGCCGTCGCGCCGTCCGCCACGTTCAGGATGCCACGCGCCTGCCCAGGGCCCAGGACTTCGGGCGTGCCGGTCCCTGCCGTGTCGCGCCCAAGGAAGCTGTCGGTCGCGATGTCGGCCAGCTTGCCCAGCGTCACCGCCCCGGCATCGATGGCCCAGATGGCACCCGTGCCGGACACGGTGATGTCGCCCTTGTCGCCGTCCGTGATGCCGCCGCCGCCGCCCACGGCCAGAGTGGTGCCTGCGCTCCTGACCTTGATCTCGCCGGTCGTGGTATTCAGCCACAGCGTCCCATCCGCCGGGGCCGCCGGGTCCGACGCCTGCCCGCCCAGATGCATCGGCTGCGGCAGGGTCACCTCGCCCGTGGCGGCATCGGTATCGACCGCAGTGAACCAGGCCGTGCCATCGGCGCTGACCTTCACGGCAAAGTCGTCGCTGCCTGCCGTGCCCATCTCGGCCCGACCGCCAAAGCCGGTCTGAAAGAGCAGGCTCGCCGTATCCGCGATCCCGGACTTGTTCAGCTTCAGCTGATGCCCGCCGCCCGCATGGTTCAAGAGGGTGGCCGGGGCCGAAACGCTCAGCCGGTTCGTCGCGTCCGCCGTGGCCGACACCCCCAGACGCGTGACGGACAAGGGCCCCTCGGACAGCGCCGTCCAGACCAGCCCGTCGAAGACCGCCGTCTGGCCCTCGGCCAGCACATGCGCCCGCCAGCCCGGCAGGGGTTGGGTGAACTGCCAGCCTGCGACGGTGTAAAGCGCGATCCGCCCCGACTGCCCGACCCAGGTCCCCGTTGCCCCTGCCGCCACGATATGCCGGTCGCCTACCGACGGCAGCGCCGGAGCCGTGGTCAGCGTCCGGTTGATCACCGTCAGCTGCACGATCAGGTCCAGTGCGACCAGCGCCTCGTTGTGCGTCACATGCTTCTGCGCCTGCGCCGGAAGGATCAGGGGCAGCGACAGGATCGTCGTATCGTCGGGCATCAGAAACCTCCGGGGATCGCCTTGGCCGGGCACCCTAGGAGGGCTTCATTCAAAGAGCCTGAAGCCACCGCGCACAATGCAACGCCCTCAACGCCCTCACGGCTCCGGCTGCGGCGGGATGCGGCCCCTGCGGGCTTCGGCCCAGGTGTTCAGGCTGACCGCCCCGACGATCAGGGCACCGCCCAGGATCACGTATCCGTCGACCGCCTCTCCGAAGACCAGCGCCCCCAGCAGCGTCGCCCACAGGAGCTGCAGGAAGGTCACCGGCTGGGTCACCGCCAGGGGTGCCGCCCGGAACGCCCGGGTCATCGTGTAGTGCCCCAGTGTCGCCAGCGCCGCGACCCCCGCGAGCCACAGAAGCTGCACCCCCGTCACCGGCTCCCAGACCCAGAGCGCGATCGGCAGCAGCCCCGCCGCCACCGTGACCGACAGGACCCCGACCACGACGCTCGCCGGGGCCATCCCGCTCAGACGTTTGGCAAGGATGTAGCTCACCGCGAAGCACAGGGTCGCCACCAGCTGCGACAGATGTCCCGCCGAAACCTCGCGCAGCCCCGGTCGCAGCACCACCAGCGCCCCCGCCAGCGCCACCAGGACCGACACCACCCGCCCCCGCCCCAGCCCCACCCCCCGACGAAGCCCCGCGATCACCAGCACCACCACCGGATTGAGAAAGCCGATCGCCGCCATCTCCGCCACCGGCACCCGCGCCATCGCCCAGAACCAGAAGATCACCGCCGCGACATGCAGTGCCCCGCGCCACAGGAACAGGGGCCAGATGCCTTCCGGCAGCCGGACCGACCGCATCGACCACAGCGCCGGGGCGAGGAACACCAGCCCGAAGACAAAGCGGATGAACGCCGCCTGCGCCGCCGGAAGGTCCGTCCCCAGATGCCGGACGATGCCGTTCACGCCGACAAAGGCCAGTCCCGTGGCCAGCATCCACAGAACCCCTTCGACGGGGTGCCCTGAGTCAGACGGGGTCCGCATGGCCGCGACCTGACGTCAATCGGCGCGGAAACGCAACGCCGGGTCCTGAAGTTTCGCGGAAAACTCCTGCCTCACCCGAAGGCGAGCCCCGCCGCGATCGCCCACATCGTGATCCCCACGCCGACCTCCAGCCAGACCCAGGCCACCGGTTTCGCGAACAGCGGGGCCAGAAGCCGCGCCCCGAAGCCGAGCGCGGTGAAGAAGCTCAGCGACCCGAAGGCCGCCGCGATGCCGAAGACCAGCTGATGCGGCGCATACTGGGCCGAGATCGACCCGATCAGGACCACCGTGTCCAGGTACACATGCGGATTGGCCCAGGTCAGCACCAGACAGGTCGCCAGCACCTTGCTCAGCGGGGCCGACCCCGCCTCGGACGGCTTCAACGCCTCGCCGCCCCTCAGCGCCGCCCGGAACCGCAGCGCGCCGTAGACCAGCAGGAACACCACGCCCAGCCAGCGCATCGCCTCGCCGAACCAGGGCAGCGCGCCCGAGATCGCCCCGAACCCCGCCACCCCCGCCCCGATCAGCAGCGCATCCGACAGCGCACAGACCGCCACCACCGCCGCCACATGCTCGCGCCGCAGGCCCTGCCGCAGGACAAAGGCGTTCTGCGCCCCGATCGCAAGGATCAGACTCACCGCCACCAGATAGCCGTTCAGCGCCGCTGCAAACATTCAACTCATTCCAGGCTTTCCTTGACGGATAGGCTGTGGGCGCACAACACTCCAGTTAATCTTCTTTTCGCAACCTTAGCGCCTCTAATGTTGGACCCCGCCCAGCTTGCCGCCCTTGCCGCCGTCCACCGGCGCGGTTCGTTCGACCTTGCGGCCTCGGACCTGCACGTCACCCCTTCCGCCGTAAGCCAGCGGATCAAGGCGCTGGAAGAGGCGACCGGCACCCTCCTGATCCGTCGCGGCCAGCCTTGCACGGCGACCGAGGCGGGCTTGCGCCTGATCCGTCACTTTGACGAAATCGCCCTCCTCGAACGCACGCTCGCCGCCGATCTTCCCCGCCTCACCCCCGGCCCCGCCACCCTGCGGATCGCGGTCAATGCCGACAGCCTTGCCACCTGGGTGATCCCGGCCCTGGCCGCGACCGAAGGCTTCCTCTTCGACCTCGTGATCGACGACCAGGAGGTCAGCCAGGACTGGCTTCGCCGCGGTGAGGTCGTCGCCGCCATCAGCGCGCATCCCGGACCGCTGCAGGGCTGCGACACCCTCCCCCTTGGCGCCCTGCGCTACCGCGCCACGGCCTCGCCGGCCTATATGTCCCGCTGGTTCCCGCAAGGCGTCACCGCCGACACGCTGTCCAAGGCCCCGGCCCTCACCTTTTCCGAAAAGGACCCGCTGCAGACGCGCTGGGCCGCCGCCCAAGGCCTGGCCCGTGCGGCCCTGCCCACCCATCGCATGGCGGCGTCGCAGGCCTTCGTCGACGCCTGCCGCCTTGGTCTTGCCTGGAGCATGAACCCAGAGCCGATGGTCGCCGGGGACCTTGCGTCGGGTGCGCTGGTCGAGCTTTTGCCCGATAGCCCGCTTGATGTGCCCTTGTTCTGGCAGTTCACCCGGATCGCGGCCCCTGCCCTCGGTCCCCTGACCGAAGCCGTCCGCAAGGCCGCTGCCGCCACGCTGGTCTGAAAACGAAAACGGGGGCGGCTTTCGCCACCCCCGTCATCGGTACCCCCGAAGGGATGGACCTTACGCCAGAGCGAGGTTCACGGCCGACTCGCGGCCGTTGCGGTCCTGCTCGACGTCATAGGTCACGGCCTGCCCATCGGGCAGCGACCGGATGCCCGCACGTTCCAGCGCGGTCACATGGACGAACACGTCCTTCG
This sequence comes from Tabrizicola sp., assembly GCA_044344105.1. Taxonomy (GTDB): domain Bacteria; phylum Pseudomonadota; class Alphaproteobacteria; order Rhodobacterales; family Rhodobacteraceae; genus Tabrizicola. The sequence continues at coordinate 3,232 of JBIJDO010000041.1, read as the reverse complement.
ACCCGCCTTCCGGCGCGATGAAGCCGAAACCCTGGGTTGCGTTGACCCATTTCACGGTGCCCTTGGCCATCGTGAGATCTCCTGTCATGTCGCCACCCGCAGCATGCGGTGGCCCGGCTCAAGTGTCGTCACGATCGAAGAGCTGCAGGCCGAAGGGCAGACAGTAGACGAAAGAAAAGAAACTCTGCCCCGCGCAGATGCGCTTTTCGCCACCAGATTGCAAGGGGCCACGGCAGATTAAAGCTGGGCCGCCACGTCCTCGGGCACATCGAAGTTGTGGGTCACCGCCTGCACATCGTCGTCCTCTTCCAGAAGATCGATCAGCCGCATCAGCTTTTGCGCGGTCTCAAGGTCGACCTCGGTCAGGGTCTGCGGCTTCCAGATCAGCTTCGATTCCGTCGACTCGCCCAGCGCCTTCTCCAGCGCGTCCGACACTTCGGAGAGGGTCTCGACCTTGCAGTAGATCCAGTGACCGTCCTCGTCGCTTTCGACATCGTCCGCCCCGGCATCCAGCGCCGCCATCATCACCTCGTCCGCCGAGCCCGCGCCGGCCGGATAGGAAATCTCGCCCACCCGGTCGAAGCTGTGCGCCACCGACCCGGTGGTGCCAAGGTTCCCGCCGCATTTGGTGAAATACGACCGCACGTTCGACGCGGTCCGGTTCAGGTTGTCGGTCAGCGCCTCGACGATGATCGCGATGCCGTTGACGCCATACCCTTCATAGCGGATTTCCGTGTAGTCCGCCGCGTCACCCATCTGGGATTTCTTGATCGCGCGGTCGATCACGTCCTTCGGCATCGACTGCGCCTTCGCCGCCTTCACCGCCAGCCGCAACCTCGGGTTCATGTCGGGGTCAGGCATCCCCATCTTCGCCGCGACGGTGATTTCCTTCGACAGCTTCGAGAACGTTGCCGATCGCGCCTTGTCCTGCTTGCCCTTGCGGTGCTGGATGTTCGCCCATTTCGAATGGCCTGCCATGGCCCTGCCCTCGGTCCCGTTTCGGTGATGGCGTCCTCTACACCGGCCACAGGAGGAAGGGCAACCCCGCCCGCCAGCCTTACAGGGGCCAGATCACCGGGATCAGCAGGCAACTGACCAGCATCACGATGATGTTCAAGGGCAGGCCCACCCGCGTAAAGTCCGAGAACCGGTAGCCTCCCGGCCCGTAGACCATCATGTTGGTCTGGTACCCGACCGGGGTCGCGAAGGCCAGGGTGGCCGAAAACATGACAGCCACGACAAAGGGGCGCGGATCGTGGCCCAGCTTCTGGGCCAGTTCGATGGCGATGGGCGTGTAGATCACCGCCACCGCGTTGTTCGACAGGAACTCGGTCAGGATCAGCCCGATAAGGTAGACGGCCAGGATCAGCGCGAAGGGCCCCAGCCCCTCCAGCCAGGGCGCGACCGCCGTCACGATCATCGCGACCGCGCCCGCCTGGTCCAACCCCTCGCCGACGGCGAGCATCGCGAAGATCATCGCCAAGAGCCGCCCGTCGACGAAGCTGAACGCCTCGTCGCTGTCCACGCAGCGGGTGATCAGGATGCCCGCCACCGCCATCAGCGCCAGGGGCAGGATCGGGGCCACGTCCAGCGCCGACAGCGTGATGATCAGCGCCAGCGCCGCCAGCGCGATCGGGGCCTTGTCGCGGCGGAACGCCATGACCCGCGGCCGGTTCACGTCCAGAAGGTTCATGTCCGCCGCCAGCCGCTGGATGTCCTCGACCGTGCCTTCCAGAAGCAGCGTGTCCCCCACCCGCACGATCAGATCGTCAAGCTGCCGCCCGATGTTCTGGTTGTGCCGGTGGACCGCCAGCACATAGACCCCGTAGCGGCGGCGCAGGCGCAGGTCGCCCAGGCGGTTGCCCTCCATCCGGCAGCTTGGACCGATCAGCACCTCGACCGTCTCGGTCTTCACCGACGACAGCTTGTCCACCAGATGCACGTCCTTGCGCGCGTGCAGCCCCATCAGTTCCGTCATCTCGGTGCGCAGGACCACCCGGTCGCCGGCTTCCAGCGTGACCGGGGCCAGATCGCGCCGCAGCGACGCATCGCCCCTGAGCACGTCGATCACCCGCACGCCGTCGCGCTTGAAGATGTCGATGTCCATCACCGGCTGGCCGATCAGGCTCGAATCCTCGGGCACCGCGACCTCGGTGAAGAACTTCATCCGGCGCTTCTCGCTCAGAAGCACCCCCATCGACTGCCGGGCGGGCAACAGACGATCTCCGAACAGCATCAGGAAAAGGCCGCCCGCCAGCGTCACCGCGATCCCCAAGGGCGCGATCTCGAACAGGCTGAAATGCTCCAGCCCCCGCTCCTTTGCAACCCCGTCGACCAGGATGTTGGTCGAGGTGCCGATCAGCGTGATCATCCCCCCAAGCACGGTCATGTAACTGAGCGGGATCAACAGCTTGGACGGAGCAGTCCCGATCCTGATCGCCAGTTGGATCACCACCGGAATCATCACCGCGACCAGGGGCGTATTGTTCATGAAGGCCGATGCGACCGCGATCGACCCGATCAGCGCCACCACCGTCGTCCTCGGCCGGTCGCCGGCATGGCGCGTCACAAGACCCACCACCGCCTCGACCGCGCCGGTCCGCACCAGCCCGCCCATCACCAGAAACATCATCGCGATGGTCCAGGGCGCGGGGTTCGACAGGACCGAGGTCGCCTCCTGCAGCGGCAGGATTCCCAGCACCAGCATCAGCGCGGCCCCGCCGATCGCCGTCACCTCGACGGGGGTACGCTCCAGCACGAACAGGACGAACATCCCCACCAGGATCGCCATCGCGATCCAGGGCTGCACCTCGGGCGAGAACGCAAATCCGAACATCAGGCCTCCAAAGCCTTGTCCCGCGGACGCACCAGCGTCACGCCCGCCAGCATGACCGCCACCGCCAGCCAGACCGTCGCCGACGGCCGCTCGCCCAGAAGCAGCATGGCCCAGAGGATCCCGGCCCCGGTCACCAGATAGCTCGACTGCGCCGCGAAGACCGCCCCCGCCCGAGCGGCAAGCCAGACATAGGTGGCATAAAGCAGGCCATGCAGCGCCGAAGACCCGATCAGCGCCAGTTCGGCCCGACCCATCGGCCAGGGAACATAGGCCTGCCCGGTCGCCAGCATCAGCGGCAGGGTCATCAGCACCGCCGCGATGCTGACCCCGAACATGGCCTGCACCGCATCCATGCCCGCCATGCCGAAACGGGCCACGAAACTTGCCTCGGCGGCG
>JBIJDO010000094.1:0-8682 GCA_044344105.1 Tabrizicola sp. | reverse complement strand
TAGAGCAGCGGCCCGCACAGCGCCAGCGGCAGAAAGGCGATCATCGCGGGGTCCGGCAGGCTGGTCTGCGGCAGCGCGATCAGCGCCACCGCGCCAAGGCCCATCAGAAGCCCGACGAGCCGCATCCTGTCGAAGCGCTCCATCCCAAGGGCCAACGCCATCGGAAAGGCCATCAGCGGAATCATCGAGATGATGATCGACATGATCCCCGATGGCAGCCGCTCGGCCGAGATGTAGAAGGTAAGGCCGGGCAGAACCGTGCCAAGCACCGCCACGACCCCGTAGAAGGTCAGCGCCGGTCGGGTAAGGACCAGGCCACGCCCGCGCGCCAGCGTGATCGACCCAAGTATCACCGTGCAGGTGATCGCCTGCCAGAAGGTCAGTCCCAGCGGTCCCGCGCCGCTTTCGGTCGCGATCTTGCCCAGGGGCTGGGTCGAACCCCAGCCGACCCCAAGCCAGACCAGCACCGCGACAGGAAACCAGCGCCTCGACCGCGCCGCGCCGGACGCATGCAGACCGCGGCTCCCCTCGCCCCCATAGGGAGGGGATGGGGGTGGGGGTGGGGGGACCGCCGTCAGCTCCGTCACGGGCTCGCCTCCTGCAGCTTGCCGCCGACCCGGATCATCCGCACCCTGGTGGCCAGTCCGGTCCTGTCATCGGTCTCGACGTAGGTCCCCGACAGCGTCGCCTCGCCGCCCGCAGGCTCGAACCGGCCCTTCGCCATGCCCGTCAGGAAGCGCCGCAAGGGCTCCAGCTTCTCCATGCCGATCACGCTGTCATAATCCCCGCACATGCCCGCATCCGACTGATAGGCCGTGCCCTTGGCCAGGATCATCGCATCAGCGGTCGGCACATGGGTATGCGTCCCCACGACCAGCGACGCCATCCCGTCGCACCAATGCCCCATGCCCATCTTCTCGGATGTCGCCTCGGCATGGAAATCGACGATCGCTGCCTGCACCACGCCCCCCAGCGTATGCGCCTTCAACACCGCCTCGACCGCGCTGAAGGGATCGTCAAAGGGCCGCTTCATGAAGACCTGCCCCAGGGCCTGCGTCACCAGGACCTTCCTCCCTTGGGTCGCTTCGAACACCCGCGCCCCCCGACCGGGAGCCACCTTGGAGAAGTTCAGCGGCCGGATGATCCGCGGCTCCCCCTCGATGAAGCTCGCCATGTCCTTCTGGTCAAAGGCATGGTCCCCCAACGTCAGGCAATCCGCCCCGGCGGCGAGCAATTCCTTCGCATGCTCGCCGGTCAGCCCCGCCCCCTGGCTCGCGTTCTCGCCATTGACCACGACGAAATCCAGCCCCCAGACCTCGCGGAGTCCCGGCAACCGGGAAGTCACCGCCGCCCGGCCCGACCGGCCCACGACATCGCCAAGGAAGAGAAGTTTCATTCTGGCGAGATAGCCGGGCAACCGGAACCCCGCAACTGGAAAGGCGAAGCGGATGCATCCCGGGATCGGCAACCCGAAGTTCCCTCCCCTATGCGCATCCGCAAGCACACCGTAGGATGGGTGCCAACCCACCACCGCCGCCCCCCGGAAAACCCCCATGCCCCCGATCCTTGTCCCCACCCGCTCGCCAGAGGACTGGCGCACCCTCCTCGCCGATCCGGACAAGCATTGGAGACCGGGCTTCTCCGCCATGTCCGCCGCCCGGTCCTGGGAGGCCGCCAATGGCCTGCCGCCCGAGATCGCCGCGCTCCTCGGTCCGGATGCCGAACTTCTCCTCGCCATCCCCGAACACAAGGTCGCCCTGCCCGGCAAGGGCCGCGACAGCCAGTGCGACGTCTTCGCCCTTGTCACGGCGGGCGGCCAGACCATCGCCCTCGCGGTCGAGGCCAAGGTCGCCGAGCCCTTCGGCCCCACCATCGGCGAGTGGCTGAAGGGAGCCTCACCCGGCAAGATCACCCGTCTGACCGCGCTTTGCGACCTTCTCGGCTGCACCTTCCCGCCCCCGGACACCCTGCGCGATCAGCTTTTTCACCGCACCGCCGCCGCTGTGATCGAAACCGGTCGCTTCAAGACCGACCGCGCCGCGATGATCGTGCAGTCCTTCGCGCCGGATCACCTGTGGTTCACAGACTTCGCCGCCTTCTGCCGGTTCCTTGGGCACAGCGCGCACCCCGGCGTCCCCGTCGAACATCCGCTGCCCTCCGGCAAGACCCTGACCCTCGGCTGGGCCACCAGCCCGCTGCCGGGCACAGGATAGGGGGCCTGCTGCCCACGGCGGCAAAATTGGCAATCAGCCCATGCGTTTGGGTTGGCAACCCGTTCGCTCACCCAAGATCGGCCTTGTCAGGTGCCTGCGATGGGCCGCCTGCCCGCGTCCAGCCCGCCTCAGTCGATCAGGCTGACCTCCGCATCCCCCGCGCGAAACGTCGTGATCTCGTGACAGGTTACCACCTCGCTCTCCCGCTCCTCCCAGTATTGCGGGTCCCCGAGCACCGCTTCAGGCAGCCGGTCCTTCTGGAACACCCGGCGCCTTGCCCGCTTGACCGTGATCTCGAACCGGTTCGACCGCAGCCGCGCGCCCGGTCGCAGGAACCCCTCGCGCAGGACCTCGGCCCGGTCCTGCAGGCGCTTGATCTCGGCCTTCAGCCGGGCGAATTCGTCAACCGGGTCCATCTGCACGTCCTTTGTCCTTCGTTCCGGGCAAAGGATCAGCCAAGGCGATCTATCCAAGGTTAAGATGGAAGCGGGGTTCTCCCAAAATCGTAGAGTGGGTGCCAACCCACCACCTCCAGAAATGCGTGGAAGACCGAACGCCCGGCCCCCTCCCGACCCGTTAACAACCCCCTAACGCCCACAGCCAAGCCCTTGAAATCCCTCACCCTGCCAAGCTGCCCACGCGTGGGCACCCCAAGGCCCCTTGCGGCCTCCACCCGTCCCCGCCATCCTCCCGCCATGTCCGATCCCGCGGCCCAAGGCACCCTCCTCCCCCCCGCCCTCTCCACTTGGTTCGCCACCAGGGGCTGGACCCTGCACCCCCACCAGCAGGACATGCTCCAGCGGGCAGCGGACCCCGCCACCCTCCTCATCGCCCCCACCGGCGGCGGCAAGACCCTCGCCGGGTTCCAGCCCACCCTGGCCGAGCTTGGCCCCAATCCACCCCCCGGCCTTCACACCCTCTACGTCTCCCCCCTGAAGGCCCTGACCGCCGATATCCGCCGCAACCTCGGGACGCCGATCGAAGGTGCCGCCCTGAACATCCGGGTCGAGGATCGCACCGGCGACACCTCCTATACCCAGCGCCGCCGCCAGCGCGCCGACCCGCCGCATATCCTCCTGACCACCCCGGAAAGCCTCGCCCTCCTCCTCAGCTACGAAGACGCCCCGCGCATCTTTGCCAGACTGCAGCGGGTGATCATCGACGAGATCCACGCCCTCGCCGAATCCAAGCGCGGCGACCAGCTGGTTCTGCAGATCGCCCGCCTTCAGTCCCTCAACCCGACCCTCCGCCGGATCGGGCTTTCGGCGACCGTGGAAAACCCCCCGGCCCTCGCCCGCTTCCTCGCGCCCGACACGATGATCCTGCAGGCCGACCCCGGCCCCGATCCCGACATCTCGATGCTGGACACCGACACCCCCCCACCGTGGAGCGGCGGCGGCGGTCGCTACGCCATCCCCGACATCCTGACCGCGATCTCCCGCCACCGGACCACCCTCATCTTCCACAACACCCGCGCCCAGGCCGAGCTTTTCTTCCACGACCTCTGGCTCGCCAACACCGAAGATCTCCCCATCGGCATCCACCACGGCAGCCTCTCCCGCGAACAACGCGAGCGGGTGGAACAGGCCATGACCGCCGGGGCCTTGCGGGCCGTCGTCTGCACCGGCTCGCTGGACCTCGGCATCGACTGGGGCGACGTGGACCTCGTGATCCAGGTCGGCGCGCCCAAAAACGTGAAACGCCTCGTCCAGCGCATCGGCCGTGCCAACCACCGTTACAACGCGCCCTCGAAGGCGCTCCTCGTCCCGGCGAACCGCTTCGAGGTGGTGGAGTGTCAGGCGGCCCTCGACGCCGTCCGCGCCCATACCCTCGACGGTGAGCCGCGCGGCCCCGGCCCGCGCGATGTCCTCTGCCAGCACATCCTCGCCACTGCCTGTGCAGGCCCCTTCGACGCGAATGACCTCTACACGGAAATCGCCACCGCCGGCCCCTATACCGCTCTCACCAAAGCAGAATTCGACGCCTGCCTCGACTTCGTGGCTACCGGCGGCTACGCGCTGAAAGCCTACGACCGCTGGCAGCGCCTGAAACAGACCAACGGCAGATGGCACCTCCGCGACCCCCGCGCCGCCGCCCTTATCCGCCAGAACCTCGGCACGATCATCGACATCGAAACCCTCAAGGTCCGCCTTCGCAACCACGGTACCCCCTTGGGCGAGGTCGAGGAGTCCTTCGCCGCCACCCTCACCCCCGGCGACACTTTCCTGATCGGCGGCCAGATCGTCCGCTACGAAGGCTTGCGCGAAATGACGGTCGAGGTCTCGAAGACCCCCGGCCGCGACCCCAAGGTCGCCGTCTTCAACGGCACGAAGTTCGCGACCTCCACCCTCCTTGCCGACCGCATCCTGCAGATCTTTCAGCAAGACAACTGGCCCGGCCTTCCCGCCCACACCTCCTGGTGGCTGTCAAGGCAGCGCGAGGTCTCCCGCCTCCCCGATCCCACCTCGCTGCTTCTGGAATCCTTCCCCCACGACGGGCGCGAACACCTTGTCATCTATGGCTTCGCGGGACGGAACGCCCAGCAGACCCTTGGCCTTCTCGTCACGAAACAGATGGAATCCCAGAGCCTTGCCCCCTTGGGCTTCGTCGCCACCGACTACGCCACCCTGATCTGGGGCCTTGATCCCGTCACCGACCCCGCCCCCCTCTTCGACGCAGATACCCTTCGGGACGGGCTTGAGGTCTGGCTCTCCGGCAATGCCGTGATGAAGCGCACCTTCCGCGCCACGGCGATCATCTCCGGCCTCATCGAGCGCAGCCACCAGGGTCGCCGCAAGTCCGGTCGCCAGGCCACCTTCTCCTCTGACATTCTTTACGACACGCTCCGCCGCTACGACCCGAACCACCTTCTTTTGCAGATCACGCGGGAAGAAGCCCTGCGCGGACTGATCGACTTCTCCCGCATCGAGGCGCTCCTTGCCCGCGTCGGCCCGCGCATCGATCTCATCCGCCTCGACCGCGTCACCCCGCTCGCCGCCCCCCTCTTCTTCGAACCCGGCCGCATTCCCGTCCACGGCGAGGGCCGCGACCGCCTCGCCTCCGCCCAGGCCCAGGCGCTGATGGAGGCTGCAGGTCTCGCCTGATGTTTCATACTGGCAAAAGTATCCCCGCCGGAGGCGCACCCTTGCCTTGGGCGCGCCGCCAAGGCATGACGCGCCCATGCACCACGCGCTTTTCTTTCACGGCGAAACGCTGCACCTCCTGCCCTCCGGTGGCCTCTACTGGCCCGCCCGCAAGACCCTCGCCGTCTCCGACCTGCATCTTGGCAAGTCCGAGCGCCTTGCGCGGCGGGGCGGGACGCTCCTGCCGCCCTACGAGTCCGAGGCCACGCTCGAAAAGCTTGATCGCGATCTGGAGCACACCGGGGCCGGTACCGTCATCTGCCTTGGCGACAGTTTCGACGACCTCGCCGCCGCCGAAGGCATCGGGGAAAGCGCGCGCCTGTGGCTTGCCCGCCTGATGGCCGGCAAGGACTGGACCTGGATCACCGGCAACCATGACCCCGGTCCCATCGAGATCGGCGGCACGCATCGGGCCGAGCTCAGTCTTCAGCCCTTCACCTTCCGCCACATTGCCGAACCGCGCGAAAAGGCCGAGATTTCCGGCCATTACCACCCGAAGGCGCGGCTGGCCGGCCAGTCGAAACCCTGCTTCCTCGCCGATGCCAATCGTCTGATCCTGCCCGCCTACGGGATCTACACCGGCGGCCTGCGGTCCCATGATGCGGCACTCACCGCCCTGATGGCAAAAGACGCGCTGGCCATCCTGACCGGCCCGCGCGTCCTCGCAATTCCCATGCCGAGGTAGGGTGTGCCTTCAGGCGCACCTATGCCGTCAGCCCCTCCGGCTCGGCCAGCCCGTTGGCCCGGCAGCAGGCCGTCAGCGTGTTGGCCAGAAGGCAGGCGATGGTCATCGGCCCCACCCCGCCCGGTACCGGCGTGATCGCCCCGGCCACCGCGGCCGCACTGTCGTAATGCACATCACCGACGAGCTTCGTCTTGCCGTCGCGTTCGATGCGGTTGATGCCGACGTCGATCACCGTCGCCCCCGGCCGCACCATGTCGCCCGTGATCATCTCGGGCCGCCCGACCGCCGCCACTAGAATGTCGGCACGGCGGCAAACATCGGCCAGGTCCTTCGTCCGCGAATGCGCAATCGTCACCGTGCAGCTGTCCCCCAGCAGCAGTTGCGCCATCGGCTTCCCCACGATGTTCGACCGACCCACCACCACCGCATTCAGCCCGGCAAGCTTCCCATGATGATCCCGCAGCATCATCAGGCACCCAAGCGGCGTGCAAGGCACCATCGACTTCTGCCCGGTTCCCAGAAGGCCAACGTTCGAAATGTGGAATCCGTCCACGTCCTTGGCCGGATCGATCCGGTTGATCACCAGTTCCGAGTTCAGATGCCCTGGCAGCGGCAGCTGCACCAGAATCCCATGTACCGCAGGGTCTGCGTTCAACTTGTCGATCAAGGCCAGCAGGTCCGCCTCGCTGGTCGAGGCCTCCAGCCGATGTTCGAAGGATGTCATTCCGACCTCGACGGTCGAGGCGTGCTTGTTGCGCACATAGACCTGGCTCGCCGGGTCCTCGCCCACCAGCACCACGGCCAGACCAGGCTGGATGCCGTTCGCCTCTTTCAGCAGCGCGACATGCGCCGCCACCTCTGCCCGCACCTTGGCCGCAAAGGCCTTGCCGTCGATCACCGATGCCGTCATGTCCTACCCTTTTCGCAAACTGTCCGGGCCGAGCCGGCTTTCTTCCCGCGCGATGGACCAGTCGATCAGCCGCCGCCACAGCTTTTCCACCAGTTCGGGCGGCAGCCCGTATGTCTCGGCGTGGCGGCGAACGTTTCCCACCACTTCCTCAACCCGCGATCCGATCCGGGCGGGAAGGTCGACCTCGGCCTTGATCTCCGCCGCCCGGTCGATGTATCCCGCCCGCGCGGCAAAGAGACGGACGAGGTCTTCGTCCAGCTTGTCGATCTCGGCCCGGATCTCGGCCATCGTCGTGCAGTCAGCGGGCTTTGGCATCGGGTCTCTCCTTCGCGGCCCCCCCGAGATATGCGGAGGCCCGGAAAAGGGCAATGCGACCCGTTAGAACAGCCCCTCGACCTGCCCCGCGTCGTTCAGCCGGATGACTTCCGCCGAAGGTACCTTGGGCAGGCCCGGCATGGTCATGATCTCGCCGCAGATCGCGACGATGAAGCCTGCCCCGGCGCTGAGCCGCACTTCGCGAACCGGAACCGTGTGGCCCGTGGGGGCCCCGCGCACCGTGGGGTCGGTGGTAAAGCTGTACTGGGTCTTCGCCACGCAGATCGGCAGATGGCCATAGCCCGCCGCTTCCCAGGTCTTCAGCTGGTCGCGGATCGACTTGTCGGCGATCACCTCATCGGCATGGTAGATGCGCTTGGCGATGGTTTCCAGCTTCTGGAAGAGCGGCATCTCGTCGGGGTAGAGCGGCGCGAAATTGGCCGAACCGGACTCGGCCATCGCCACGACCTTGTGGGCCAGTTCTTCGATCCCCGCGCTGCCATTGGCCCAGTGCTTGCACAGGATCGCCTCGGCCCCCTGTTCGGCCACATAGGCCTTCACGGCGGCTACCTCGGCATCGGTGTCGCTGTAGAAATGGTTGATCGCCACCACCACGGGCACCCCGAAGCCCTTCACGTTGGCGATGTGGCGGCCAAGGTTCGGGCAGCCCTTCTGCACGGCCTCCACGTTCTCGGCCCCAAGGTCGGCTTTCGCCACCCCGCCGTTCATCTTCATCGCGCGCACCGTGGCGACGATGACGGCGGCGGAAGGCTTCAGCCCGGCCTTGCGGCACTTGATGTCGAAGAACTTCTCCGCCCCGAGGTCCGCGCCGAAGCCCGCTTCGGTGACCACATACTCGCCCAGCTTCAGGGCGGTCTTGGTGGCAATGACGCTGTTGCAGCCATGCGCGATGTTGGCGAAGGGCCCGCCGTGGACGAAGGCCGGGTTGTTCTCCAGCGTCTGCACCAGGTTCGGCTGCATCGCGTCCTTGAGCAGGACCGTCATCGCCCCGTCCGCCTTGATGTCGCGGGCGTAGACCGGCTTCTTGTCACGGGTATAGGCCACGACGATGTCGCCCAGCCGCTTCTGCAGGTCCTCAAGGTCGTTCGACAGACACAGGATCGCCATGACTTCCGAGGCCACGGTGATGTCGAACCCGGTCTGGCGCGGGAACCCGTTCGACACGCCGCCAAGGTTGACGACGATGTCCCGCAGCGCCCGGTCGTTCATGTCCATCACGCGACGCCACACCACCCGGCGGGCGTCGATGTTCAGCTCGTTGCCCCAGTAGATGTGGTTGTCGATCATTGCCGACAGTAGGTTGTGCGCCGAGGTGATCGCGTGGAAATCGCCGGTGAAGTGAAGGTTCATCTCCTCCATCGGCACGACCTGAGCCATGCCGCCGCCCGCAGCACC
>JBIJDO010000150.1:0-6599 GCA_044344105.1 Tabrizicola sp. | reverse complement strand
CCGGGCCACGGTGCAGACGGTCATCCAGCGCGCCAATCCGGCCAGCCACACGGGCGAGATGGGCGGAATTGCCTGCCTCTGCCTTCCGCCAATCGTCGAGGACTGCGGTTTCACGCAGCTCTGCCCTCGGTCCGGGCGGCAGATAATCCGGCTCCACTTCCATCGGACCGGGCAGGAACCACTGTCGCTTTTCTTTCACGATTTCACTGCGTGGTTTTCACATGATTTCCCGATGGTAGCACTGGAAGGGGCTCCAGATTCTGCTTTGCGATTTCAATTTCATCAAGGGCTTCAATTGGGCTCGAAGGGTACGGCGGAATGACAGGTCCAAGTATCGATCGACCTCAGACGCAAGCAGGTCACCCAGTCTCCGATGAGGCCTGGACGAAGGCTATCCGGATTGCCCGCGAGCTGGATCGGGTGCTGGATGGGGGCTTGCCAATGCGGGAGGCTGTCAGCCGGGCAGCGATGGAACTGCGCCTATCGACCCGGCAGGTCTATAATCACCTCGCCCGGTATCGCGATGACCGCCGTGTCTCGTCGCTTCTGCCGCGGACTGGCGGCGCGCGACGCGCGCGAGTATCGACCGGCGTGGAGGCCATCATTGCCGACACCTTGCGGGAGATGTGGCTGCAGCCAGAGCAACCTGATCTCGCGCCAATCGTCGACGAGATCCGCGCGCGCTGCGCAGTCGAAGGACTCAAGCCCCCGGCCTATGTCACCGTGGCCCAGCGGATTCCGCGCGTGTTCTCCCCCGAGGACATTGCCCGGCGACGGCTTTCCGGTGGCAAACACCTGCACCGCCTGAAACCGCGTCCGGGATATATCCGCGCCAACCACGCCCTTGAGGTGGTCCAGATCGATCACACGCCCGCCGATATCCAGTTCGTCGAGGTGATCGACGACCACGGCGTCTTCGTGGGCCGGCCCTATCTGACCATCGCCGCCGATGTGGCGACGAGTGCGATCATCGGCTTTTGCCTGACCTTGGAACGACCATCCCGGCTCTCGGTCGCGCTGTGCCTTGCACACGCGATGTGCCGCAAGGACGACTGGCTGGCCGAACGCGGGATTGCGCATCCATGGGAAATGTACGGCCGCCCGAAGCAAATCGTTGTCGATTCCGCCAAGGAGTTTCAGAGCTGTACCTTTACGAAAGGATGCGCCGACTTCGGGATAGCCATCCGTACCCGGAACAAGGGCACGGTTCATCGGGGTGGCATTGTCGAACGGCTCCTGGGCAAGGTGAACACGGTGCTTCGCTCCCTTCCCGGCAAGACCGGGCGGTCGATCGCGGACCGCGGCGACTATTCGTCCGATGAGAGGGCAAGTCTGACCTTCGCGGCCCTTGAACGCTGCATCGCCCTGGCTATCATCGATCACAACCAGAGCCAGAACGCACGCAAGTTGACTGTGCCTCACCTCGAATGGGAGCGGCGGCTTCCACCGAAAGACCGGCCGATCGACGATCCTGACCATGTCCTGCTCAACTTTCTTCCCCGCACAACACGCCGCATCTCTCCCCAGGGCGTCAGCCTGTTCGCCATCGACTACTTCGATCAATGGCTCGGGCCTCTCGTCGCCCGCCGTGACCGGTTGGAACCCCTGAATCTGTGCTATGACCCCCGGGACATCAGCCGGATCTACATCGCCGATCCCGACACGCGTGTCTGGCGTTCGGTCGGACGACGGGACGGGATGACAATGTCGATCACCCTCTGGCAACATGAAGCCGACCGGGCGCGCCAGCGCCAGAGCCAGCAACGCCCGGTGCAGGACAAGACCATCCTGCGGCGGGAGATCGCGGCAACGGTCGCGGGGGCTAAATTCAAGAAGGCTCAACTGCGGGAGATGACGCGCGCCCGACACGCCGCAGACGCGCCGAAAGCGTATCACAGTGCCGGGCAAGCCTCAGAGGCGGCTCATCCTGGGCCGGAGCCTGACCGACCCCGCCGCGTCTTTCCCATCGAGACCTGGTGACATGGCCGACCATCTTCTGCCGACAAGCTTGGCGCTCTTGAAGGCGGATGCGGCCGCCCGCATCTCGCATATCCGGGCACCTCGCTGGATTGGCCATCCTGGGGCCGCAGCAGCGCATGCTGCGATGCAACAACTGCTCGAGCGGCCCTCTTCCCTGCGCCCTCGCGGATTGCTGCTCGCCGGCCCCTATCACAACGGCAAGACCATGATCGCCGAACGCTTTGCCGTCGACCATCTGCGCCGCGCCGACCGGCAAAAGGTCTGGGTGATCCAGACTCGGGAAGGTGCTGGCCTGTCGCATTTCTATGCCAGCATCCTGTCCGGGCTGCGCGCGCCGCAGGCTGCCGGCTGGCGCAGCCTGTCCCACGCCAGCGAACAGGTCGATCATCTTCTCGACAGCCTGAAGCCTAGTCTGCTCATCTTCGACGAGTTCCACAGTGCACTGCGTGGACGCAGGCAGGATGTGAAGGCAATCTTCTCGTTCTTGCGGCGGATCGCACGGGTGCACGACATCTCGCCCGTGCTTGTCGGCGAAATCGCTGTCTATGATGCGCTGCACGACACCGAAGAAATGGGCTCGCGGTTCGATACGGTCCCGGTGCCGCGGTGGGGTTTTGATGAAGACTTCGCCACGCTTCTCGACAGTCTGGAGGCCAGCATACCGCTTGCCCAGGCCTCAAACCTCTCACGGCCTCCCCTTGCCAGAATGATCCATGATCTGTCGGAAGGCTTGATCGGAGAAGTGGTCGACATCGTCACGAGGGCGGCGATTGCAGCTGTTGAGAGCAGTGAGGAACGGATCACGTCCAGCACCGTCATGGCCCTCGGCTATGTGCCGCTGTCGCGGCGACGGAACTCCGCCTTGCGGCATGCGATGACATGACCAGCACTGTGCCGAGGATCACCGTTGCCCCGACCCGTCGCTATGGTACGGTGGTGGGACGTCGCTGGCCCGTGGAGGTCAGGCCGGCTCCCGGTGAGCTTTTGTCAAGCTGGCTGCATCGGGTTGCGCATGCCAACGGTGTGCCGCCGCGCTATTTCGGGGCGGTGCTGGGAGCTGTTGGCGAGAGATGGTCGGCGCAACTTGACCGGCATCTGCCGGAGGTCGTTCGCCGCATCCTGCTCGACCATACCTCGATCTGCCCCGAAGTGCTTGACGGCCTCTGCCTTGGCCCCAGCCAGCTTGCAGTGGTGTGGCTGCGGTCCCGGCCGCAAGATGCAGGAACATCGCCTGTGCAGTCCTGTTGGCTGCAATTCTGTCCCGCCTGCCTACGGGAAGACGAGGTTCCCTACTTCCGGCGCAGCTGGACTTTAGCAACCCGCGTGTCCTGCTTTCGCCATGGCTGCCGATTGCGCGACCGCTGCCCCTCTTGCGGCCTGGGCCTTGCACCGTTTCGTCAGGCGCGCCTTCTGCCACAGCAGTACTGCGCCTTCTGCGACGCCGCCCTCGCGAAACCGACCGGTCCGGCAAGCCCCGGCACCCGGCGCATCGAGCGGCTGATGGACGATTTGCTGCGTCTTGATTCCGCCGGGCGAACGCTGGACGACCGGAAGTCTCTCGCCGCGCGGCTTGCGAGATACCCAGTGCCTGCTGGTCCGGGGACATCAACGATCCCGTATCTGTCGCATCGGGTTCGCTACGATTTCTTCCGGCGGCTGTCAGAGCGACAGATCGGGGCAAATGGCCCCACGGAACGCGGCTCGCTGACCCTCTGGGTCCGGCTGGCCAGCGCCGCCGAAAACCACAACGGGCTGGTTAAGGGGCTCACAGATCGACTGAGCGAAGCTGCCGGCCTGCAGCCGGCGTCCTCCTACAGAGCGCCTGATCTGGCAGCCCTTTTGCGGGCAACAGCCCGGCTTCATGAAGCCCGCAGCACTCCTTTCCCGGTTTGCGCGGCTCCCTACACGTCAGGGGCTCCCGAAGATCCCGCCAGGCCAGCATCGGCGAGTTGCTCAGGATCCGGCAGGTCGCGCAAGGATGTCATCCCGAAGGCGGCCAAGAAAGCCTCGGTCGTGACAAAGGTATAAGGCGCACCCCGTCGCGGCTCGCGGGGGCCGGTGCCGATCAGGTCGCGCTCGGACAGGCGGCCAATCAAGTCGCGGCTGATCTCTTTTCCGAAGATGTCCTTCAACCCCTCGCGGCTGATCGGCTGGTGAAACGCAATCGCCGCCAGAACGGCGAGGTCGAACTCCGACAGGTTCAGGGCCTGTCCGTCCACATCCGCCGCCGCGCGGATCGCAGGCGCATAGGCAGATCTGGTCCGCAGCATCCACCCGGCACCCACCTGCGCCACCTCATAGGGGCGGCCCTCCAGATCGACGGCCAGATCCTCGATCAGGAGATCGACCGAGGCCCCCTGCCCCGCCACTCGCGCCAGATGATCCCGTGGCACCGGCGCCCTCGACGCGAACAGCACCACCTCGATCCGGCGCATCCATTCCCGCCAGCGTTGTTCGGGCGGCAGGTCTGCCAGTTCCCGGTCAAGACCGCTGTCTTCGCGCCGCGCCATGTTCAGACCCCGTAGAGGCGAAAGCTGTCGCGCCCGGTCAGTTCCCGCAGCACACCCAATTTCACCAGCCGCTCACACAGCCGCCGCGCGGCGCGATCTGACAGACTGGGGGCCGACAGGCTTTCCGGCATCGCACGGGCAAGCGCCACGGGGGTCAGTGCATCCTGCGTCAGGATCATTTCCACCGCCAGCACGGCCCCCTTGGCCCGCAGTTTCGGCACCGCAGCGCGCAGCCGTGCTGCCGCCCGCGCCAGAGTGGCCGCCAAAGGCAGCGCCTGGCCGACCCCATTCACGGCGGCCCGGTGACAACACAGCCGCAGGTCGTCGCCCCGCAGGCGAAGGTCGCGCGCCGTCATCACTGGGCCCAGAAGTGGCAACAGGTGATCCCGCCCCAAGGCCAGCGACAGCACCGCATCCGCAAGGATCAGGGCCGCGATCTCGTCCCGTGGATTGTCTTCCAGCACGGCCTCAATGACCTGCGCCGCGCGGTCCACCGGGGTTGGCCCAGTGGCATCAAGGCTCAGGGCAATCCGCTCCGGCGCGATACCCTCCAGCGCTTTGGCCAGATGGGCCACCGAGATCGGCCGCGCCGCCGCCCGCGACCACTGCCGCAGGATGGTTCCTGCCGGACCGGGATCATCGCCCGTCTTGGTCAGGTGCAGGGCATCACGCATTGCAGCGGCCCCTTCGCGCCGACCAGAAATTCTTGCAGAAACCTCTGCCGCCGCAAGCGCCAGGCGATCACGCCAAAGCGCCTGAGGCACTTGATCGGCGGTCGTCGCCAAAGTGAGGTGCGCCAAGGCTGCCCCTGATTTGAACGCGGCCCCTTCAAGGGTTTCTGCAGGCGTGGCGGTGACCCAGCCCGGCAGAGGAGCCAGCATCGGCAAGGGTTCGGATGGCTTGGCGCGGGGATTTCTCATGCCAGCAGCGTAAGGCGTGGCGGCGCTTTCTGCCAGTAAAATGTGCGCGTAGCGCCGCAGCTTTGGAATCGTCGCAATGTCCAATAAGTTTGCTTTATCGGACACAAGAAGAGTATGCTCGACGGTATGACCGAAACACCCGAGAAATCGCCTTCAGATCCGCTGGAACGTCCCGATCGCCATGAACGGGACGACAGCGCTGATATGGAGCGCGACACGATCGCCCCGCCCTCCCTTGTCGCTGGCTCGGGCGCGCTCGACCGCCTGGTCGAAACCGCGCGAGACTATGCGCGTCAGGCGGCGTCGGAGAACACGCTGAAGGCCTATGCCAAGGACTGGGCCCATTTCGCCCGCTGGTGCCGGATGCGAGGTGCGGACCCTCTCCCCTCGTCGCCCCAGCTGATCGGGCTCTACATAGCCGATCTGGCAGCGCCGGGCGGCAAGGCCCCGTCGCAGTCGGCGTCCCGACCCCTCTCGGTCTCATCAATAGAGCGGCGGCTGTCCGGCCTGACCTGGGGCTATGCGCAGCGCGGAGAACGGCTGGACCGCAAGGACCGCCACATTGCCAGCGTCCTGGCTGGCATCCGACGCAAGCACGCACGGCCACCGGTCCAGAAAGAAGCGATCCTGCCTGAAGACCTGCGCGACATGCTGGCCACCCTGCCCCACGATCTGCGCGGCCTACGCGACCGGGCGATCCTGCTGATCGGCTTTGCTGGTGGCCTGCGTCGGTCCGAAATCGTCAGCCTCGATCACGGCAAGGATGACACGCCGAACAGCGGTGGCTGGGTCGAGGTGCTGGAGGACGGGGTCCTAATCACCCTGCGCGGCAAAACCGGCTGGCGCGAGGTCGAAATTGCCCGCGGCTCATCCGATCAGACTTGCCCGGTCCATGCCCTGACGCAGTGGCTGCATTACGCAAGGATCGACTTCGGCCCGATTTTCGTCGCCACGTCGCGCAACGGCCTGAAAGCTACGGGCGAGCGGTTGTCGGACAAGCACATCGCCCGGCTGATCAAGTCCTGCGCCCGCGAGGCCGGGCTACGCCCTGATCTGCCTGAGGCCGAGCGCGTGCGGCTGTTCTCGGGCCATTCCCTGCGTGCAGGCCTTGCCAGCAGCGCGGAAGTTGATGAGCGCTATGTTCAAAAGCAGCTCGGTCATGCCAGCGCAGAGATGACCCGCCGATACC
>JBIJDO010000081.1:0-9322 GCA_044344105.1 Tabrizicola sp. | reverse complement strand
TGGACAAAGGGCGAGGAGGGCGGACTGGCGGCATTCCCGCCGGCCGAGATCGAGGTGGCGGACCTCGCCGGGCTGGCGCTGGAACTGGCACTTTGGGGCGGGGCGGACCTGCCGTTCCTGACGCCGCCGCCTGCGGGACCTCTGGCCGAGGCGCGGGCGCTGTTGCGGTTGCTGGGGGCACTGGACGACAAGGGCCATGTCATGGCGCATGGCCGGGCGCTGGCGGCGCTGCCGCTGCATCCGCGTCTGGGGCACATGCTGGCGGTCGCAGGGCCAGAGGCGGCAACGGTCGCCGCGCTGCTGGCCGAACGTGACCCGCTGCGAGGCGCGCCGCCCGATCTGGGCTTGCGGCTGCAGGCAGTTGCGCGACCGGGGCCGGAGGCGGATCGGGGGGTGGTCGAGAGGATCAGGGTCGAGGCGAAGCGGCTGGCCGGGGCGGTGCCGAAGGGCGAAAGGACGGGGCTGTCGCTGGCCGAGATGGTGGCGCTGGCCTATCCGGACCGGATCGGGCTGCGCCGCAAGGGCGAGGCACCACGCTGGGTTCTGTCGGGCGGCAAGGGCGCGGCGATGGCGGCTGGCCTCAGCCTGTCGGGGGAACGGCTGATCGTGGCGACGGACTTGGACGGCGACACGCGCGAGGCCACGGTGCGGCAGGCGGTGGCGATTTCGGAAGCAGAGGTCCGGGGGCTTTATGCTGACCTCATCCGGTGGGTTGAGGTTTGCGCGTGGTCGAAGCGGGAGGGTCGTGTGACCTCGCGCCGTCAGGAGCGGCTTGGGGCGCTGGTGCTGGACGACCGGCATCGGGAGGCTCCGGCTGAGGCGGTTGCCCAGGCGGCGCTGGAGGGAGTGCGGGCTCTGGGCCTGCCCTGGTCGCCTGCGGCCCGGCGACTGCGGGCGCGGGCGCGACTGGCGAAGGCCGAGGGCTGGCCGGGGGTCGAGGATGGCGAGTTGCTGGCGACGGCGGAGGCGTGGCTGTTGCCGCATCTGACGGGTGTCAGGACCGAAACGGAAATCCGGGGCTTCGATCTCGTGCCCGCCCTGCAGGGCCTCATCGGCTGGGACCGGCTCGCCGAGATGGACCGGCTGGTGCCGGGGAGTTTCGAGACACCGCTCGGTCGGAAGATTCCCATCGACTATGACGGCGAGGTGCCGAGCATCGAAGTGCGGCTGCAGGAGATGTTCGGAGTGACGGCGCATCCGGTGGTGGGAGCGGCGAGACTGCCGGTCAGGGTCACGCTTCTGTCGCCCGCCCGCGCGCCGGTGCAGGTGACGACCGACCTGCCCCGGTTCTGGGCGACCTCCTATGCCGAAGTGCGGAAGGACATGCGCGGGGCCTATCCGCGACACCCCTGGCCCGAGGACCCGACCGAAGCCGAGCCGACGCTGCGGGCAAAACCGCGGGGGACGTGACCGGGCCAGAAGTCCTGGAAGACCTTTGCAGAATCCTTCGCGGGACTTCGGCTGCCTTTCCTTTCAACGCTGCAACACGGATTGATCGCCTTGCCCTTTCGCCTGCAACCCAAGACGCATATGACCGCCCTTGACACGCAGAGGGGCGGATGATGCAGGTTGACAGGCAGGCGCGGCGGGCGCGGTGGGCGGTGGCCGCGATGTTCCTGGCCAACGGCTTTGTCATGGGGGCCTGGGCGCCGCAGATCCCGCTCTTGATGCCGCGCCACGGGGTGACCGAATCCACGCTTGGCCTCTTGATCCTGGTCCTTGGTGCGGGGGCGGTGTCTGCCATGCTCTTCGCCGGAAGGCTGATCAGCCATTTCGGCGGGCGGCGGGTGTTGTCGGTCTTCTCGCTGGCGCTGATCCCGGTGCTGCCGATGGTGGTCTTTTCGCCGAACCTCTGGGTGCTGGCCCTGTTCATGGCGGTCTTCGGCGCGATGGCGGGCTGCATGGATGTCGCGATGAACGCCCAGGCGGTCGAGATCGAGCGGCGGCTGTCCCGGGCGATCATGTCCTCGTCACACGGGTTCTGGAGCCTTGGCGGCTTCATCGGCGGGTCCGCCGGAGCCTGGGTGATCGCGACCGCCGGGTCGGAAGCGCAATCCCTGGCGACGGCGGCGGTGGTGGCGGCGGTTGTGCTGTCGGCGATGCCGTTCCTCCTGCCCGATCCGCCACGTCCCGTGGCGACCGTAGCGGAGGCCGCACCGAAGACGCAGCTTTTCCCGAAGGATTTCCATGTCTGGCTGCTGGGGTTTCTGGCCTTCTTCGCGATGGTGCCGGAGGGGGCCGTGCTCGACTGGGCGGCGATCTACCTGCAGAAGGAACTGGGGTCGGATGTCTTCGTCTCGGGTCTGGGATTTGCCTTCTTTGCCGGAGCCATGGCGGTGATGCGCTTTGCCGGGGATTCCGTGCGCAACCGCTTCGGCGCGGTCCGGACCTTGCGGATTTCGGGCTTTCTGGGCGCGGCGGGACTGATGGGCGGGGCGCTGGCACCCGATGACTGGATCGCGATCGTCAGCTTTGCGGCGGCGGGTCTGGGGGTCGCGAACATGGTGCCGATCCTGTTTTCGGCTGCCGGGAACCATCCGCGCCTGCCCTCGGCCAATGCGATTTCCATCGTCACCATGGTCGGCTACTCCGGCATCCTGGTCGCGCCGTCCTCGATCGGCTTTCTGGCCGAACATGCCGGGTTCCGGCCGACCTATGCCGGGCTGTCGCTTCTGCTGGTGGTCGTGGCGATCCTTGCGGCGCGGGCGGCCGATGCGGACGGGGCGAAACCGGTCGAGCCTTTGGGCGCGACGGTCGCCTGACGCGGGTCAGGGCGCGCCCATGTAGTCGCGCTTGCCAAGCTCTACCCCGTTCATCCGCAGGATGTCGTAGGCGGTGGTGAGGTGGAAGAAGAATTGCGGCAAGGTGAAGAAGGACAGAAACTCGTCGCCCTTCAGCACCATGTCGCGGCCCCCCGACTTGAAATGGATCTCGCGGCTGTCGGCCTTGGCGAAATCGGCGGCCTGGAACGACCCCATATAGCCGCGCGCGGCGGCAATGCGGTTTTTCAGCTCGGCGAAGCTGGTCTCGGTGTCGGGAAACCCCTTCGGCTCCACCCCGGCGAGCCGCGCCGTGCCGCGGGCGGCGAAGTCGCAGGCAAGCT
Organism: Tabrizicola sp.; assembly: GCA_044344105.1. Classification (GTDB taxonomy): domain Bacteria; phylum Pseudomonadota; class Alphaproteobacteria; order Rhodobacterales; family Rhodobacteraceae; genus Tabrizicola. The sequence continues at coordinate 6,219 of JBIJDO010000081.1, read as the reverse complement.
GCACCTGGCGGGTGAACGGGAACATGTCGGGGAAGAGCCGGGCGGCGAGGATGACCTCGGGCTTGATCTTCTTCGCCTCGCAATGCGCCTCGGCCTTGTCGAGGATCACGGAAAGGGCGGACAGGAAGCGGTCGAAGACGGCGACGGAACGGCGGTGCATTGGGGCCTCACGGTTTGTCGGGCCATGGTGGCGCAAGGCTGCGGCAAGGCCAAGGCCTTTTGACAGAACAGGTCGGCAAAACCCGTCCCGCCGCGCGCGTTGCGGGGTTTGGCGATTGCGTCGGAATAGTGTATGATTGCCGCATTCTTTCAACCGGCGGTTTTTTCACGCGCCAATTTTCATGAGGTCTTTTCATGGCACTTGATGTGTTCAAGGCAATCGAGATGTCGCTCGGCATCAATCGCCAGGCGACGCAGATCGCGGTCGGCGGCTTTGTCGTGATGGCGCTGGCGATCGGGCTCGTTCAGTTCGCTGACGACGACAAGCTGACGTTCTGGCGCCTCTTGGTGGCGCAGGTCGTGCTGATGGTCTTCATGCTGATGCTGACCCAGCTGCCGCTTCTGGCCCGCCGGATGATGGCCTGGGTGCTGACCCTGTGCTTCAGCTTCATCATGGTCACGGCGACATTGCAAAGCGCCACCGGCAACCGGTTCACCCCGCCGCTGGCGCTGTCGAGCTGCATCATCTCGTTCTATCTGGCCGACAACTGCCAGACGACCCCGGCGGACACCAGCCTGAACGCGCTGGCGCTGGTCGGCGCTGCAGAGGCGCAGGACGCGACGGACCCGGCTGCGGTTCCCGCGCTGACCGGGGCGGAGCTGACCTCAGCCCAGGAAGGGGCCCGGCTGTTCCTGCAGTTCGCGGGCTACCGCAGGCCCGAGATCGTGGCGCTGGCCGATAGACTGGTCCGGGGCGGCTGGCGGGTCGAGGGCGCGGACCGGGGCGGCGAGCGGATCGTGACCGCCGCCGGGCTGAACGAGGTGCGCTACTTCAATCCCGCCGACGCCGGGCTGGCGGCGGCGCTGGCCGCGTCGATCCGCACCGCGATTCCCGGCAAGGATGTCACGGTGAAGGACCTGTCGGCCTCGCGCTACGGCAAGGACGACACCGGTCTGCTGGAGGTCTGGATCAGCGAGTGATCACGGCCCCCCGGAGCCTAAAGACCGAGGCACCAGCGCATGATCGCCTTCTGGGCGTGAAGGCGGTTTTCGGCCTCGTCGAAGATCACCGAATGCGGGCCGTCCATCACCGCGCTGGTCGCCTCGTCGTTGCGGTGGGCGGGCAGGCAGTGCATGAACAGGCTGTCGGGCTTGGCCCGCGTCATCAGCTGTTCGTTCACCTGATAGGCGCGAAGCTGGTTGTGGCGCCGTTCCTTGGCCGATTCCGGGTCATGCATCGAGACCCAGGTGTCGGTGACCACAAGGTCGGCCCCTTCGACCGCCGTGAAGGGATCGCGCTGGATGGTGATCTTCGACCCCTTGTCGCGGGCGAAGGCGACGAACTTGTCCTCGGGGTCCAGCGTTTCGGGGCCGGTGAAGGTGAAGTCGAAGCCGAATTGACCGGCGGCGTGCAGGAACGAAGCGCAGACGTTGTTGCCGTCGCCGCACCAGACGACCTTGCGGCCCCTGATCGGGCCGCGGTGTTCCTCGTAGGTCATCACGTCGGCCATGATCTGGCAGGGATGGGTGCGGTTCGTGAGGCCGTTGATGACCGGGACGGTGGCGTGTTCGGCCATCTCGAGGAGTGTCGCTTCCTCGAAGGTGCGGATCATGATCAGATCGACATAGCGCGACAGCACGCGGGCGGTGTCGGCGATGGTCTCGCCGTGGCCAAGCTGCATCTCCTTGCCCGATAGGACCATCGTCTCGCCGCCCAGCTGGCGGACACCGACATCGAAGGAGACGCGGGTGCGGGTCGAGGGTTTCTCGAAGATGAGCGCGACCATGTGGCCCTTCAGGGGCTGGTCGTCGTCGGGCTGACCCTTCGGGCGGCCATTGCGGGCGGTCTTCATCGCCTGGGCGCTGTCGATCATCGCGCGGAGGTCGGCAGGCGCGGTCTTGTGGATATCGAGGAAGTGGTTCATGGCGTTTCGCTTTTCGGCTGGCGGCCAGGGGCTTTGCCCCCGGACCCCCAGGATATTTGGACCAGTATGAAATCAGGCGGCTTGTTCCAGATGAATGGCAACCCGGTCGAGACGGCTGAGGGCCTCGGCGATGTCTTCGTCGGGGATGTTGAGCGCGGGGAGAAGGCGCAGAACGTTGTCGGCGGCAGCGATGGTCAGCACACCAGCGCTGTAACCGGCCTTCACCACATCCGCCGGGGCGGGCCTGCATTTCAGGCCGAGCATCAGGCCCTCGCCCCGGACGGCCTCGAACACCTGCGGGTGGCGGGCGACGAGCGATTCCAGCCCCTGCCGCATCAGCGCGCCTTTCCGGGCGACCTCGGCCAGGAAGGCGGGGTCGGAAACGATCTCGGTCACCTTTGCGCCCACCGCGCAGCCAAGGGGGTTGCCGCCATAGGTGGAGCCGTGGGTGCCCGCCGTCATGCCCGAGGCGGCGCGTTCGGTGGCCAGCACCGCGCCGAGCGGGAAGCCGCCGCCGATGCCCTTGGCGACCATCATGATGTCGGGGGTCACGCCCGCCCATTCATGGGCAAAAAGCCGCCCGGTGCGACCCATGCCGCATTGCACCTCGTCGAAGATGAGAAGCGCGCCGGTCTGGTCGCAGAGGTCACGCAGGCCCTTGAGGCACTGGTCGGGGACGACACGGATGCCACCCTCGCCCTGGACCGGCTCGATGATCACGGCGCAGGTCCGGTCGGTGATCGCGGCGCGGATCGCGTCGTGATCGGCCCATTTCACCTGGACGAACCCCGGCATCAGCGGGCCGAAGCCCTTGACCATCTTCTCTGACCCCGCCGCCGCGATGGCCCCCGTCGACCGGCCGTGGAACGCGCCCTCGAAGGTGATGAACTCGGTCCGCTCGGGGTGCCCGGCGTCATGGTGGAACTTGCGCGCCATCTTGAGCGCAAGTTCTGCGGTCTCGGTGCCGGAATTGGTGAAGAACACCGTATCGGCGAAGGTCTGGTCGGTCAGAAGGCCGGCCAGCCGTTCCTGCTCCGGCACGGTATAGACGTTCGACACGTGCCAGAGCCGTCCCGCCTGGTCGGTCAGGGTCTGAACCAGGGCCGGATGGGCATGTCCCAGCGCGTTGACGGCGATGCCGGAGCCGAGATCGAGATATCGCTGCCCGTCGTCCGCCCAGAGCCAGCTGCCCTCGCCCTTCACGAAGGCGAGGGGAGCGCGGTTGTAGGTCGGCAGGACGGTCGGGATCATCGAAGGGAGTCCTTTGGGTGAATGCCAATGGGTGCCCGAGGGCTGGCTTTGTGTCAACGAGGGGAAGGAGAGGCGCAAGCCATGCGCCGGGGACCGCAGTACGGGCGTCAGACGCGGCAGCGTCGGCGCGAAGCGAGGCGATGGCGGGATCCTGCGGTCATGCTGCGGCGATAGCGGGAAAGGTGCCGCCGGTAAAGCGGTTTCGCGCCGAACGGCGCGGGGCGGCGGGTTCAAAGCGTTTTTTACTGGCAATACCCTGTAAACGCTGGCAAGCCAGACGGGGGGGACGGACAGATCGAGAGCGGATTTTTCCGGTCTTGGCGTCGGGAAAACAAGGGAATGCGGACCGGGATGACGGGGGAACGCATCACTGTCGGCGTCTATGCGCTGGAAGAAGTGCTGTTGCCGAAGCCCGCGGCGGGCAAGGGCTGGGCCGCGCGGCTGGCAGAATCAGCGCCGGTGCTGCAGGCCGGGGCGGTGCCGCGCCCGCTGGTACTGGACAACGCTCCGGATGGGCTTGCCCTGGCGGAAACCGTGGAACTGGGCAGCGGTCGGCTGCCGCAAGGCACGCGGGTCTCGGTCGATCCGGTGCCGGGGCGCGCCGGACTTTTTGTGGTCCGGCTGGGGGCAAAGCCGGAGGGGCTTGCGACGGCCCTGCCCTGGGAGCCGGGGACCGAGCTTGCCGGGGATGGCCCCCTGGTGCCGGACGTCCTTGCCGCGTTCGCTGCGGGAACGCTGATCGACACGCCGGACGGTCCGCGCGCCGCCGGAACGCTGGCCGCCGGGGAGCCGGTGACGACGCTGGACAACGGGTCGCGGCCCCTGCGCTGGGTCGGGCGGCGGCAGGTGTCGGCGGTCGAGATGATCGCCTGGCCCGGTCTGAGGCCGGTGGCCTTTGCCCAGGGCGCGGCAGGAAACAGCGGGCCCCTCATGGTTTCGCCGCGCCAGCGGATGCTGATCGACGACTGGCGGGCCGAGGTCTACTTCGGCGAAGACCGGGTGCTGGTGGCCGCGCAGGCCCTGGTCGACGACCGGGCGGCCCAGTTGGTCCTGCCGCCGGACGGGGTGGATTATGTGGTGCTGCTGTGCGACCGCCATGAGGTGCTGATCGCAGAAGGGGCCTTGTCGGAAAGCTTTCACCCCGGCGACAGCGGCCTGGATGGGCTGAGCCCGGCCCAGCGCGCCGAGGTTCTGGCGCTGGTCCCGGAAAGCGAGTTCCAGCGCCGAAGGGCGGCGTTTCCCATCGTGCGCAATGCCGAGGCGCGGGCGCTGCGGATGACGGACTGAACCAACTTCTGGCGGTGGCATTGCGGGCAATGGAACTTGGACTTCGGGTAAGGCGGGTCGGTGCGGCGGAAAGGGCGCTTGTCCTTGCCGCGGATGTCTTTGACGGTCCGGCCAACCCGGCCGGCACCGCACGCTTTCTGGGCGAGGCGGGTCTGGCCGATCCGCGCAACATCCTGATCATCGCCGAACTGGACGGCGTTGTGGTGGGTTTTGCCAGCGGCACGATCCTCGATCACCCGGACAAGCCCCGCAATCTCTTCATCCAGGAGCTGGGGGTGAACGAACCGGCGCAACGCCGGGGCATCGCCAGCGCCCTCATGGCCGCCTTGCGGGCCGAAGGGCGGGCGGCGGGGTGCCGGACAAGCTGGGTGCTGACCGAAAAAGGCAATGCACCGGCGCGCGGGGTCTACGCCTCGACCGGTGGCCATGAGACGACCGTCGTGGTCATGTATGACTGGGAAGAGCCCGAGACCTGACGGATCAAGGGAGCGAACTTCCGCGATCCCGCCGCCCGCCCTTGCGGCCCCCTGCCCCGCCCGGATAAGATGGGCAGAGCAGCCAGAGAGGCGGAGAACACGATGTCCTGGACCGACGAGCGCGTCGAGACGCTCAAGCGCATGTGGGGCGAAGGCCAGTCGGCCAGCCAGATCGCCAAGGAACTGGGCGGTGTGACCCGCAATGCGGTGATCGGCAAGGTGCACCGTCTGGGCCTGTCGAACCGCGTGGGCGGCGGGACGGATGACGAGGACGGCGCGCCGGTCGCGGCACCCGCGGCCCCGGCGGCAACGGTCAGCCGACCCGAACCGGCCCCCAGGCCCGAACCTGCTCCACGGTCCGAAACGCCCAGCCAGGCCGCCCCTGCCGCCGCTCCGGTGTCGAACGTGACCCCGCTTCCGGTGCGCAAGGCGATCATCCCGGCAGGCCAGCCGCTGCCGCCGCAGCCGAGCCTGAACGAGATCAGCCCCGAAGCGCTGGCCTCGGTCCGCGAGGTGGAAAAGCGGGCGAAGAAGCTGACGCTGATGGAACTGACCGAGCGCACCTGCAAATGGCCGATCGGCGACCCCGCGACCGAGGATTTCTGGTTCTGCGGCCTGCCGTCCTTGCCCGGCAAGCCCTATTGCGAGGCGCATGTCGGCGTCGCGTTCCAGCCGATGAGCGCGCGGCGCGACCGGCGGCGTTAGGTGCCGGGGGGCGGGCCGGTCCCGACCGGCTGAACCCCAAGCCTGCGCTTCACCCGCCACGTTGGCGGGGAGTCTCAGTTGCCGTTGAGGATGTCTTCCAGCGCCTTGCGGGCTTCGTCCTGCAGCGCATCTTCGGCCCCGCGCACGGCGGCATCGCCCGGCGAGTCATCCGGCGCGACCTCGACCCCCAGCTCTTCCTCAAGCCGGGCCTTGAGTTCCGCCCTGGCCTTGGCTTCGGCATCCTTGGCCACAGCTTTCAGGCGCTCTTCGGCGGCCTTGGCTTCGGCTTCCATCTTCTCGCGCGCGATGCTTTCCAGATCGAGCCGGAACCTCGGGCTGGCCCAGGGACCGGTGATCAGAAGCGGCACCATCACGCCGCCGGTGCCGTCGTCGGGCGCCCCCCCCCGAGGGCGCAG
>JBIJDO010000057.1:0-10956 GCA_044344105.1 Tabrizicola sp. | reverse complement strand
GTCGATGGTCCGGGCTCCCAGGCCCAGATCGCCGGACCCGGCGGCCGTGATGTAGGGGGCGACGAGCTTCAGGTCGCTGTTCGACAGCACACCGCCGACGATGGTGAAGGTGCCCGCCAGCGCGTCGAAGACGGTCTTCTGCCCTTCGCCGACAAAGCCGGGGTCAAGGTTGCGCAGCATCCCGGCGATGTCGAGCCCGCGCAACTCTCCCTTGCCAAGCTCCAGCACCCCCTGGCCCTGCAGGCCTTTCATGATGGCATCGACCGAATTGCCGACGCCGAGGAACTCGATCTCGACATCGCCGGTCGCGATCAGCCGGTCCCAACCCGCAAGGTCGGTCAGAAGCGGTTCGGTCTGCAGTCCGGCGAAGCTCAGCCGGCCTCCGACCGACAGCCCGCCACGGCCGTTGGCCACGACATCGCCGGTGATCTGGCCGCCATAGGCTTGCATCTCACGGATGTCGACCACGGCGCGGGCGCGGTCGACGGTGATCAGCGCCCGGGTCTGGCCCAGGGTCAGGACGCCAAGGTCAATCGAAGGCGCGGCAAGCGCGATCTCGGCATCCAGCGCACCAAGCGCGCTGACGTCGATCTCGCCCTCGGGCCAGCCGTCGGCCTGCATGCCGCCAGCCTGGCCATCGCCCAGATCGCCCTCCGGGCCGGTGCCGATGGTGATCGGTCCGGCGGCAAGCTGGCCGGTGAGCCTGGGGCGCGCCTCGCCCGGCGCAAGGTCGAGGTCGCCCTTGATCTGGTTGGTGTCCGCCAGGATCTCGGCCCCGCGCAGGAAGGCCGCCCCGCTACCGTCCAGGGTCAGCTTGCCGGCCAGCGTCAGCCGGTCCCGCCCAAGGCCGGGGTTGGGGCGGGCAAGGTCAAGGCCGATCAGCCGGCCGACCGCCGGAAGGTCGGACAGGTCCGCCGACAAGGCCCCTTCTGCGGCCATCGGCGCATGGCCCGCACGCCCTTCAAAGGCGATCCTTGACCCGCCTGCGGCAAGGTCCAGGGTCAGGGGAACCACCCGGCCCGAGGCAAAGGCCGAGAAGACCCCGCCCGACAGTTCCAGCGCCACCGCCTGCCCGCCGGACAGGGCCGTTGCGGTCAGCGAGAAGGGCCCGGCGAAATCGGGGATCGCGAGGGTCGCGTTCACATCGTCGAGCGCGATCACCCGGCCGGACTGGCGGTCGTTGAACCGGACCGATCCGCCGGTGACCGATCCTGCGTCAAGGGTGAAGCCGGTCGCGGGCGCGGGGACGGCGCCGACACCGCCGTCTTCACCGGCAACACTCGCGGCAAAGACCCAGTTCGCCTCGCCCTCGGCGTTGCGTTCCAGATTGATCTCGGGCTGGTCCGCCGAAAAGCCGAGAATCCTGATCTCGCCGCCCAGAAGCGCGCCGAAGTTGACGGTGACCGACAGGCTTTCCGCGCGGAACAGCGGCGCGTCGCTGTCCGACCATTCGGCATTGGCGATGCTGACCGGGCCGGTGGTGACGCCAAGGCCGGGCCAGAGACGGGGCCGGATCTCGCCCAGGAGCTGCAGTTTGCGGCCCGTCATCGCCTCGAACTGGCCAGAGACGGCGCTTGCGATGCGCTCGGACGGCATCGCGGCCATCAGCCCCAGACCAAGGCCGACCAGAACCGCAAGACCCACCCCGACCCGGACGATCCAGCGCATGCTCCACTCCTCAAGGATTTTCTTGTTTTACCGCAGATTTGGGCTGCAGGCATCGGCTTGCCAAGTCAGGCGGTCCGGACTGGCATCAATTGGCCGAGATCGGCAGCGGGGGACGGCCTTTCCACATCCCGCAGGGCGCGCTATAGGCGGCAAATGTCCGAGAACCCGCCGATCCTTCGCCCCGACCTTGCCCGCGCGCTGATGCCCGACACCCGCAGGGCGGGACAGCCGACGATCGGCATGGTCTCGCTGGGCTGCCCGAAGGCGCTGGTGGACAGCGAACGCATCCTGACGCGCCTCCGCGCCGAAGGCTACGCGATCAGCCCGGACTACGCGGGCGCCGAGGCGGTGATCGTGAACACCTGCGGGTTTCTCGACAGCGCCAAGGCCGAAAGCCTGGAGGCGATCGGCGAGGCCTTGCAGGCAAACGGCCGGGTGATCGTCACCGGCTGCCTTGGGGCGGAGCCCGACTACATCACCGGCGCACATCCGAAGGTGCTGGCGGTGACCGGCCCGCAGCAGTACGAGGCGGTGCTGGATGCCGTCCACGCTGTCGTGCCGCCCAGCCCCGACCCGTTCATCGACCTTCTGCCCGCCACCGGGGTGAGCCTGACGCCGCGCCACTACAGTTACCTCAAGATTTCCGAGGGTTGCAATCACAAGTGCAGGTTCTGCATCATCCCGGACATGCGGGGCCGGCTGGTCTCGCGTCCGGCCCATGCCGTCCTGCGCGAGGCGGAAAAGCTGGTCGAGGCAGGGGTGCGGGAGCTTCTGGTGATCAGCCAGGACACCAGCGCCTACGGGGTGGACCGCAAGCACGACATGTCGCCGTGGAAGGGCGGCGAGGTCAGGGCGCATATCACCGACCTTGCGCGCGAGATGGGCAGGCTTGGGGCCTGGGTGCGGCTTCACTACGTCTATCCCTACCCCCATGTCCGCGAGCTGATTCCGCTGATGGCCGAAGGACTTGTGCTGCCCTATCTCGACATCCCCTTCCAGCACGCCCACCCGGACACGCTGAAGCGCATGGCCCGGCCTGCCGCGGCGGCGAAGACGCTGGACGAGATCGCCGCCTGGCGCGCGGTCTGCCCGGACCTGACGCTCCGCTCGACCTTCATCGTGGGCTACCCCGGCGAGACCGAGGCCGAGTTCCAGACCCTACTCGACTGGCTGGACGAGGCGCAGCTCGACCGGGTCGGCTGCTTCCAGTACGAAAACGTCGCCGGGGCGCGGTCGAACGCCCTGCCGGATCATGTGGCACCCGAGGTCAAGCAGGACCGCTGGGATCGCTTTATGGCAAAGGCACAGGCCATTTCGGCGGAAAAACTGGCCGCAAAGGTTGGAAAAGTACTAGAGGTGATCGTCGACGCGGTCGATGAGGACGGCGCCACCTGCCGCACCAAGGCCGATGCGCCCGAGATCGACGGCAACCTCTTCATCGACGAAGGCTTCGAGGCCCTGAAACCGGGGGACATCGTCCGCGTCACGGTGGACGAGGCCGGGGAGTACGATCTTTGGGGCCGCGTGACCTAGCCTCCCCATGGCACCCGCAGGAAAACCGGGGCCGGGGCCGCGGCGATGACCTTCTGAGCGCGTCGTCAGCCGACCAGCGGTTCTGGTGCCCGGACGCAACCGGGCAAGCCGGGGTCCACCCGATCTGCGCCCGGCCTATGGACCGGAAAGCCGCCTGACCGTCGCCTGCACCAGCGCCTTTCGCTGGGCGTTGGGCGGATGGCTGCCCAGGAAGCGGTCGCCGGGGTCCGGAAGACGGTCGAAGAACCCGGTGCCGCGCACCGGATCGAAGCCGGCGACCAGCGCGATTTCCGCCCCGAGGGCATCGGCTTCCAGCTCGAACTCGCGCGAGTAGCTGCGGGCCGCGACCTCGGCGCCAAAGTCCTGTGCGGCACGCACTTCCTCGGGCGACAGACCGCTCGCCTGCGCAAGCACCCCGGCCAGGATCGCCCCCGACACCGCCTGATCCTGCCGCTTCGGGATATGGCCTGCGACGTGGTGCGCCGCCTCGTGCCCAAGGACGAAGGCAAGCTCGTCCGGGTTGCGGGCATCCGCGATCAGCGCCAGCGTGAAGCCGATCACCGGGCGGTTCCGGCTGTCGAGCGTCTGGAACGCGTTCGGCGGCTGGCCGGGCCGGTCGTCCACCACGATGCGGAAGTCGCAGTTCCGCGCCATGCCCATCGTGCGGCAGTAGCGTTCGGCCACCGGCTCGACCCTTGCGACAACGGTGAGGAAGCTTTCCGCCGCAGCCCGGGCGGGCTGGACCGGCTGCGCCGCCGCCTGGGCGGGGACGGAAGGCGGTGCCGGAAAGCTGGGCACGCAGCCGCCAAGCAGAAGCGTGAAGGCGGCAATCAGGGGAAAACGCATGCGGAACCTCGGGCACGGACGCGGGAAGGGTAGCAAATCGCGGGCCAAGGGAAAGGGCGGTTCACGCAAGCGTCATGTCGGCAGCGGGTATCGCCGAATCCGTTGCCGGGGCGGCAGCGGACGGCTAGCCTGCGATCCATGTTCACCATCGAGCACGACTTCGACGCCACCGTCATCACCCTTGTCGACGAGGGCGGCGATCTGCCCTTGCAGGAAGACATCGTGATCAATGCTTTCGAGGATTGCGTCACCATCGATCAGGTCGATCCGCAGACCGACGAGGTGACGCGGATCACCCTGTCGTTGCAGCAGGTCCAGGATCTTGCGGCGGCGCTGAACCTGCCGGAAGGCAGCTACCGGCTGGAACGCCAGACCTGAACGTGAGGCTCAGCGGGCCATCATGCAGCGAAAGACGCCTTCGGGGGCCGGGGCAGCACCGGCCGCGCCCGTGCAGGACGGCGGCAGGGATCAAGCTTCGACCCAGGTGACCAGGCCTGCCAGGTCGGGTCGGGGACGGTCGGGGCCGTCTTCGGGTGGGGTGCCGATGTGGACGATCCCCGCCACGGTTTCTCCTGCTCCGCAGCCGAAGGCCCGCGCGGCAAAGACCGCGTCATGCGCAGGCCAGCCTGTCAGCCAGCACGCCCCCCAGCCCGCCGCCTCGGCCGCGTTCACGATGCCGAAGCAAAGGGCTGCGGCGGACATGACCTGCTCGACCTCGGGGACCTTCGGCGCGGGCTTGGGGGCGGAGATCACCACAACGGCCAGCTTGCCCAGGTCATACTGGCCACGGCCTTTGGCGATCTTCTCGGCATCGCCGTCCAGTTCGATGGCGCGCGCCTCGGCCAGATCGGCCAGCCTTGCGAACGCGGCTCCTTGCAGCACGATCAACCGCCAGGGTTCAAGCTTGCCATGGTCGGGCACCCGCACCGCTGCGGTCAGGATTTCGGTCAGCTGGTCACGGTCAGGAACCGGATGGGTGAAAAGCTTTGCTGGGCGCGAGCGGCGTTGCGTCAGGAAATCAAGGGCGGCTTGGTTGCGGGCGGGCATGGGGGTCCTTCGGTCAGGCGTCTGGCGGCGACCTTAAGGGGTTCGCCCGGCATCTGCCAGAGACGCCGCAAGGCGCGACAGGCCGGTCTGTCCATGATAGAATTGCGGCATTTCAGACCGTCGATTCCCAGCAAGGTGTTCCCATGTCCGACAATTCCAGTCTTCTGCCCGTCTCGGCCCCGATCGCGCATTTCCTCGAATTCTTCTGTCTTTTCGGCCCGCCTTCCAATGCGCAGACCAACCCGCCGGTCAGCATCATCGTAAATCACGGCTATGCCGTCGGCTTCTGCCCGGACCGGGGCCAGCCGCTCTGGGCGGCCTATCAGGTTGCCGCCGCGGTCCGCGATGTCGACTTTCAGCGGCCCGAGTTCTTCTACGACGATCCCCGCCTGCCCGAGGCGCTGCGGATCGGGACCAAGGGCTTCGGCAAGGTCGACGGCACCCCGCATGACCGGGGACACATGGTGCCGAACTTCGCGATCAATACCCAGTTCGGCCGGGCCGCCCAGTTCGAGACCTTCCTGATGTCGAACATCGTACCGCAGGCCGCCAAGGTGAACCGGGGCGTCTGGAAGAACCTGGAGCATGGCATCGTCAAGGCCTATGCGCCGATGCGCAAGCATGTCTGGGTGATGGCCGGGCCGGTCTTCGGCCCCAACCCGCCGGTGATCACCCGCCCGAACGGCAAGCGCGTCCCGGTGCCCGAAGCGCTGTTCCTGATCATCGCCGACCCCGAGCGCTATCCCTATGACAGCCCTGGCAACCTCAACATCCTGGCGCTTCTCGTGCCCCAGACCCACACGTTGACGAAACCCGACACCGCGCCGGTCTCGACCCTGCCCGAGATCGAGGCGCGGACCGGGCTGACCTTCTTTCCCCGCCTTTCGGCCCGCGACAAGGCCAAGCTCGTCAATCAGACCAGCCCGACCGTCTGGCCGTTCGAGGTGATCGGCCCGGAAGGCGACGTGCCCCCGCCCGAGGGCTGACTAGAGACCAAGCGCCTTCGCGGCCTCGTCGATCCAGCCGGTGACGAAGGCGTCGAACCTTGCGTCCGGCTGACGCGCGGCCAAGGTTGCAGCCATCGGGTCGGGCGCATGGACCGGCGCGCCGGACAACGCCTCCAGCACGGCATGGCCGCAGAACGGGACATAGACCTCGGAATAGCCGCCCTCATGCACCAGAACCAGCCGCCCGTCGCAGAGCCGGGCGGCGGCGTCCATCACCATCCGGGTCAGGTGTCGGAAAGTCTCGGCGGTGCAGAGCATGCGGCCCAAAGGGTCCACCGCCGCCGCGTCGAAACCGCAGGCGACAAGGATCACCTCGGGCCGGAACCGGTCCAGCGCGGGCAGGATGACCCGCTCCATCGTGTGGAGATAGCCCTTGTGTCCGGTGCCCGGCGGCAAGGGCAGGTTCAGGTTGAACCCCAGTCCCGCCCCGCCGCCCCGCGCCGCGATCCCGCCGGTGTCCATCGGGTAGTTGCGATCCTGATGCAGGCTGAGGGTCAGGACCTCCGGGTCCTCCCAGAAGATCGCCTCGGTCCCGTTGCCGTGATGGACATCCCAGTCGACCACCGCCACACGGCCTGCCAGCCCTTCGGCCTGTGCCGCACGGATGGCGATGGCGATGTTGTTCAGAAGACAGAAGCCGTTCGGAAAATCCGCCGTGCAGTGATGCCCCGGCGGGCGCGACAGGGCATAGGCATTCCGCGCCTCGCCCGTCAGCACCGCCCGCAAGGCCGCGGTGGCAAGTCCTGCCGACAGCGCCGCGATCTCATACCCGCCCTGCCCGAACGGCGCGCGCGGACCAAGTTCGCCCCCGCCGGTGTCGGACAGGGCCTTGAAGGCCGACAGGTAGCTTTCGGGATGCACCCGCCGCAGCTCGGTCTCGGACGCCTCGGGTGCCCCCCGCATCGCCAGATGCGTCGAAAGGCCGGTCACCTCGATCAGGTTCTTCAGCCGTCGCTTGGTTTCCGGGTTCTCCGGCAGACCGCCCGAAAGAGGCTGCACCAACCCGCCGACCGGCAGCGTGAAGGCGTAGTTGCCGCCGCCATGCCAGAAGCAGCGCTCGTCAGAGAAGAAGGCTGTGGTCATCGCGGTCCTCTCTGTCACCCGATCCGCGTCAGGGCTGCATCCGGCCGAACCAGTCCAGGTCCTCGACCGTCAGCCAGCCGGACAGGATCACGCCGCAGATCAGCATCCAGATCGGCGTGGCGATCAGCGTCGTGATCCAGGCCTTGCGCCGCATCACCGCCTCTGCGGGCGCGCCGGGCGGGGTGCCGGGTTCGACATGGTCGGCCTCATCCTGCGAGACGGTGCGGTAGGGCAGCACGCAAAAGAGCACCATGAACCAGGTGACGGCATAGACCACGATGACAGAGGTGATGGTCATGCCTGCTCCAGTTCCACGAGGCAGCCGTTGAAGTCCTTGGGGTGCAGGAACAGGACCGGCTTGCCGTGCGCGCCGACCTTCGGCTCGCCCGAGCCCAGCACGCGCGCGCCCGAGGCTTTCAGCCGGTCGCGGGCCGCCAGGATGTCGTCGACCTCATAGCAGATGTGGTGGATGCCGCCCGCCGGGTTCTTCTCCAGAAACCCCGCGATGGGGGATGCCTCGCCCAGAGGACAAAGAAGCTCGATCTTGGTATTCGGCAGGTCGATGAAGACGACCGTGACGCCGTGGTCCGGCTCGTCCTGCGGTGCGCCCACCCTTGCGCCAAGGGTCGACCGGTACTGGTCTGCCGCCGCCGCAAGATCGGGGACGGCGATGGCGACGTGATTCAGGCGTCCGATCATGGGGACCTCGCGTGGTTTGCGGTTCCGGTTATGCGGGCGGCGGGGCCGGGCCGCAAGCGGCGATGGGTCGCACGGGGGCGCAAGGCGGGGTCCGGGCGGCGTTAACCGGGGGTTTACCCGGCCTGCCGATGATCTGCCCGCCAAAGCCCGAGGTTCGCCATGCCCTTTCCGCCCGGTTCCCCCATGCCCGCCAGCACCCCTGTCACGGCCGCACGCCTGCCCCTGCAGGGGCTTATGGTGCTGATCGTCGATGACAGCCGCTTCACCTGCGATGCGCTGCGCATGATCCTGCAGCGCGCGGGCGCTCGGTTGAAACGGGCGGAAAGCCTTGAGGTGGCGCGCTTGCATCTTGCGGTGCATCGGCCCGACCTGGCGATTGTCGATCTTGGGCTGCCCGACGGCCGGGGGGAGGACCTGATCGCCGAACTGGCCGCCCAGGGTTTCCCGGTGCTGGGCCTCTCCGGCGATCCCGACGGCCGCGACGCGGCACTCGATGCCGGGGCCGCGGGGTTCATCGAAAAGCCGATCACCTCGGTTGCGGGCTTCCTGCGCCTGATCCGGCAACTGGTGACCGGTGCCGGGGCCGAGGAGAAGGGCGAGGACCGCCCCGCCCCGCCCGGCGACCCGGTCGCGTTGCGCGACGATCTGGTGCAGGCGGCTGCCCTCCTGGCGCGGCCGGGCGACCAGGTTTACGCGCGGACCTTCGTGCAAAGCCTGGCGCGGGCGACCGGCGACACGGGCCTGGAAACGGCGGCACGGCAGGGCGACACCGCCTTTGACCGGGCCAGGCTTGCGCGGCTGGTCGAGGACCGGCTGCAGGCGCTGCGATCCATGGCGTGATCCCTGGCGCAATGCGGTCGAGGGGGACCCAGCGGCATCCCGAGCTAGAAGGAGAATCCTTCGGGATAGTGGTGAAATCCGTCGAAATCGGACTTTCCCATTGGAACGCCCGCAACCCGCAAGGCGGCATATCCCATCGTCAGGTGAAAGAAGAAATTCGGCAGACCATAGAGATAGAGGAAATCGCTTCCACGCTGCTCGATGTCGGCAAAGCCCGCTCGGTGGCGGATCAGCCGGTCCTCCGCGCCTTCGAACTCTGCCGGGGTCATCGCCCCCAGCATCGCGCGGGCGACGGCAAGTCTTGGTCCAAGTGCTGCAGGAAGGTCGGGCACCTCGCGCCCGGCCAGGGGACAGGCCACCCGCAGCGCAAACCCCGCCGCCGTGGCGAACTGCTGCCCCGCCGGGAAAGCGTCGGCGATCCGGGCCTCCAGCGCCTCCGGCCCCGCCTTGTCCACAATCCCGGCCACGCGGGCGAGGTAGTGGCGGAAGACCGGGACGGAAGCCTGGTACATCAGGCGTCTTTCGGCAGGACGCGCAGGCGCAACTCGCGCAGCTGCTCGTTCAGGGGCTCACTTGGTGCCCCCATCAGCAAGTCCTCGGCGCGCTGATTCATCGGGAACATGATGACCTCGCGGATATTCTGCGTGTCGGCCAGAAGCATCACCAGCCGGTCAATCCCTGCAGCACAACCACCGTGCGGCGGTGCCCCGTATTTGAACGCCTTGACCATCCCGCCGAACCGCTTGTCCACCTCGGACGCCGGGTACCCGGCGAGTTCAAACGCCTTGTACATGATCTCGGGCTTGTGGTTGCGGATGCCGCCACTGATCACCTCATAGCCGGTGCAGGCCAGGTCATACTGGTAGGCGTAAACCTTCAGCGGATCGCCCGACAGCGCCTCAAGCCCGCCCTGCGGCATCGAGAACGGGTTGTGGGAGAAGTCGATCTTCCCCTCGTCGGTCTTCTCGTACATCGGGAAATCGACGATCCAGGCAAAGCGGAAACTGTCCTTGTCGGTCAGCCCCAACTCCTCACCAATCACATTCCGCGCCCGGCCCGCAATGGGTTCGAAGGTCTCGGGCTTGCCACCAAGGAAGAAGGCCGCATCGCCCTTTTCCAGGCCCAACTGCATCCGGATCGCCTCGGTCCGCTCTGGCCCGATGTTCTTGGCGAGCGGTCCGGCGGCCTCCATGCCCGACCCGTCCTCGGCCTCGCGCCAGAAGATGTACCCCATGCCCGGCAGCCCCTGCTGTTGCGCAAAGGCGTTCATCCGGTCGCAGAACTTGCGGCCCACGGGTTCGCCTGACGGCCCCTTCGGTGCCGGAATGGCACGAACCTCGTTGCCTTCCTGCTCCAGAAGCTTGGCGAAGATCGCGAAGCCCGAGCCTGCGAAATGTTCCGACACGTCCTGCATCCGGATCGGGTTGCGCAGGTCGGGCTTGTCGGACCCGAACCACTTCAGTGAGTCGCGATACGCAATGCGCGGCCAGTCGGCATGGACCTTGCGGCCCTTGCCGAAGTGTTCGAACAGGCCCTGCAATACCGGCTGGACGGCGGCAAAGACGTCATCCTGGGTGACGAAGCTCATCTCCACGTCCAGCTGGTAGAAGTCGGTCGGCGAGCGGTCCGCGCGGGGGTCTTCATCCCGGAAGCAGGGCGCAATCTGGAAATAGCGGTCGAAACCGGCCACCTGGATCAGCTGCTTGAACTGCTGCGGCGCCTGCGGCAGCGCGTAGAACTTGCCGGGATGCAGGCGTGATGGCACCAGGAAATCGCGCGCGCCTTCGGGCGAGGAGGCGGTGATGATCGGGGTCTGGAACTCGGTGAAGCCCTGGTCCCACATCGCGTTCCGCAGCCAGCGCACCACGTTCGACCGCAGCATCATGTTCGCGTGCATCGTCTCGCGGCGGAGGTCAAGGAAGCGGTAGGTCAGGCGCGTCTCTTCCGGGTATTCCGCATCGCCGAAGACCGGCAGCGGCAGCTCCTCCGCCGCCCCCAGCACCTCGACCCCGGTCGCATAGACCTCGATCTCGCCGGTCGGGATCTTCGCGTTCACGAGCGCCGCATCCCGCGCCTTCACCCGACCGTCGACCCGGATCACCCACTCCGACCGCACCGTCTCAAGCGCCTTGAACGCAGGCGAGTCCCCGTCGCACAGCACCTGCGTGATCCCGTAATGGTCGCGCAGGTCGATGAAGAGGACGCCGCCATGATCGCGCACCCGGTGGACCCA
>JBIJDO010000149.1:0-6612 GCA_044344105.1 Tabrizicola sp. | reverse complement strand
CAACGGCCTGCCACCCCTCACAAGAGTGAACAACCTGATGAGAACTCACAGCTAGGCCCAGAGGCGCAATGATTTCAGTCTGTCCGAATCGCGTCGCCGCAAGGTGCAGGAATGGCAGAAGGTAGCCCGGTGCAGACATCCCGTCAGGAAGCGTTGCATCGGGGAACCAAGTCTGCGCGGCGGGAAGGGCGTCTGCGAAGGCGACGCCGACCTGGACCGGAGTTGGCCTGCCGTCGACTGCCTGCGCCAGCCACTCCGCCGCCCAGGCCGCCGCGGGCAGGCCGCGCCGGGACAGCCACTCGGCCGCCCAACCCGCCTCCTCGGCAAGGCCCCAGCTCATACCGGCACCGCGGGCCGCCTTGGTAACCAGGGCGTTCAGTTCGGAATGGGCGAGGTCGATCGGGTGCTCCATCACGCGGGGTCCAGTTCGTCCGGATAGGGCATCCCCTGAAACAGGCTGATCCGCACCCAGCGGTCCGACCGGGGGTCGAAGCGTGTCGCACCGAAGAAGGCGAGCTTGAAGCGCAGGATGTCGATGGGCAGCATGGTCTCGTCCAGGACATTGTCCCGGATCTCGGCATAGGGCAGGTCCCGCAGCATCAGGACGCGCCGGACCGTGTGACGATGCTCGGGGTGGCGCAGCAGGAAGGCCGCAAGGATCGGATCGCCCGCCCAGGCATCGAGGTCACGGACGAGCTTGATGACGTCCCGCGCAATCCCCAGGGGTTGCTCGCGTTCATGTCCCGGCTCGAGATGCCGGTTGCCAAGACGCGGTTCCAGCTTCTCCTCGGAGACATACCAGAAGCGGGCGATCCGGGCCGGGTCGGCGAAGTCGAAGCGCGTGGCCCAATGGTAGTCGCGGGCCAGAAGCGCGCGGAACTGCGACAGGGCCATGCTGCCGTCGATGGTGAAGCCGCTGGCCTCGTCGGCGTCCAGACCCTCGGCCAGATCGTCGACGCACGCGCCCTGCGGTTCCAAGAGCAGGGACACCAGGCATTCCTGGCCCTCCTCGGTGAGGGTCGCCTCGCCCCAGCGCCACAGCGCGTCCCACGGCCGACGGGACCGGGGGTCCCAACCGGCCTTCACATGCGTGGCGAGACGGTCGAGATCGGCGCGCAGGCTGTCCAGCTTGGCGATCTGCAGCGGATGCGCGCTGTGCCAGAGCCGGGCGGTTTCCGTCGCCGCCTCCAGCGCCTGCCGGAACCCCGCCAGCGCCTCGGGCGTGGCCGAGGGAAGAGACCGCACCCGAGCCAGCGCCGTTTCGCGGACCTGCATCCAGTTGTTCAGCAGGCGCGGATGCCGGACCAGGAACGGGGCCATGCCGAGGCCCGTGGAATTGCCGACGCCAAGCCTGCGCCGCAGGTCCCGGTCCAGGGCCACTGCCCGCGCCCCGCCCTTCACCCGCGCCATGTGTTCGACGATGTCCACCGTGAAGGCCCGGATCAGCCAGACCGACAGCATCTCGGCTTGGAAGGGCACCTTCAGCTCGGGCCGGTCGCAGATGTCGGAGCGGTCGACAGCGCCGAACTTGCCCGACCCATAGACCGCCGTCGTGCGCATCAGATAGCCCACCGCGTCGATTTCTGCGGCGTCGGGCTGTCGGCCCTCGGCCAGGCGGTCGACCACATGCTGAAAAAGCCGCACCGAGCGGTTCGCGCGGCTCAGCGCCAGCTCACGCGCGCTGATCCGCCCGGCTTCCTGCAAGGGCACGTTGGCGGCAAGCCGGTCGAGGTCGGCCGCGTCCGGTTCGCCGTCGATCAGCGCGAAGGTCGCGTCCCAGGCCGTGGCGATCACCCGGTCGGACCGCATCTCGTCCGGCAGGTCATGGGCGAAGGCGACCAGGGAATATGTTCTGCTGGGTCCGATGGCGCGATAGACGGCACGTCCCACGCCCCGGTCGTCGACCTCCCAGAGCGGGCGGTCGAAGCGCCAGTTCTCTGCCTGCAGGCGCCGCAGGAGGACGCGCAGGAACGAGAGCCGCATGGGATGGGCCGAGCCCATGCGCGCCAGGCGCATCACCACGTCGGGATCCCGCGGGGCGATGCCGCCCAGGCCCTGACGGTTTACGATGGTCATTCCGCCGCCCTCTTCAGTCCTTGCGTCCGCGCAGCACCGTAGGAGGCCGCAAAGAACCGCGCCCAGTTGCCGCCCATGATCCCCTCCACCTCCGCCGTCGAGAAACCTGCATCACTCAAGCCCTTGGAGATATTCCCGAAGTCGCGGTTGTCACGGAACCATCCGGGCATGGCCGGAAAGCCGGGTGCGTCCTTGCTGCCCTCGCCATAGTCCACGGTCTTGGTCCAGCGTCCGGTGCGCATCCATTCTACCACGCTGTCGGGCTGGTTCAGGCAGAGGTCGGTGCCGATGCCCAGGAAATGCGTGCCGAACCGTTCCGCCGTGCGCGCGATCATCGTGCAGAAGTCGGACTGCGTGCAGGCGGTTCCGTCCTTCAGATGGTGGGGGTAGAGCGAGAAGCCCAACATGCCCCCAGTCTCGGCCAGTGCAGCGATAACGGCATCGGACTTGTTGCGCCGCGCCGGGTGCCAGACGGCCGGGTTCGCATGGGTGACGGCGATGGGGCGGGTGGAATGTTCCAGGGCCGCCAGGGTGGACCGTTCGCCCGAATGGCTCATGTCGACGACCATGCCGACGCGGTTCATCTCGGCCACCACTTCGCGGCCCATGCGGGTCAGGCCGGTGTCGTCCGCCTCGTAGCAGCCGGTCGCAAGGAGCGACTGGTTGTTGTAGGTCAGCTGCATGAACCGCAGGCCGAGGCGGTGCAGGACCTCGACCAGGCCGATGTCGTCCTCGATGCAACTGGGGTTCTGCGAGCCGAAGAACACCGCCGTCCGACCGGTGGCGCGGGCGGTCGCGATGTCCTCTGTGGTGAAACGCTCGAACCAGCGGTTCCAGCGTTCGATGTTGGCCACCGTCTCGCGGAAGTTCTCGTGATAGACGATGGTGACATGGACCGCATCCACCCCGCCCGCCCGGATCTGGCGGAAGATCTCTTCGGACCAGTTGGAATATTGCAGCCCGTCGATCAGGTAACTCATTCAGGAACCCCTGCCGCCAAGTAGGCGGTCTTAACCGTGGTAAAGAACTCGGCGGCGTAGCGTCCCTGTTCGCGTGGTCCGAAGGACGACAACCCGCGCCCGCCGAAGGGGACGTGGTAGTCGGTCCCGGCCGTGGGCAGGTTCACCATGACACAGCCTGCGCGCATGTTGGCGCGGAAATGTGCGGCGCGGGACAGGCTGCGGGTCATGATCCCCGCCGTCAGGCCGAAGGGCGTGTCGTTGGCGATGGCCAGCGCCTCGGCATAGCTGTCCGCCGGGAGGATGCAGGTGATCGGCGCGAACATCTCCTCTCGGTTCATCGCCATGTCGTTGCGTGTCCCCGCAAAGACGGCGGGAGCCAGGAAGTAGCCCTCCGTGGGCCGGTCCAGCCGCTGCCCGCCGGTCAGTAGCTCGGCCCCTTCCGCGCGGCCCCGGTCGATCCAGTCCAGGTTCGCCGCCAATTGCCCCGAGCTGACGACCGGGCCGATCTGCGTCCCCTCGGCCAGCGCATGACCCACGCGGAGCGCTTCGGCCGCCTTGACCAGACGGTCGGTGAACGCGTCCAGCACCTTCCGGTGCACGATCAGGCGCGACGCGGCAGTGCATTTCTGGCCCGTCCCGCCGAAAGCCGCGTTGCTGGCATGGGCGACGGCAAGGTCCAGGTCGCAGTCGTCCATGATCAGCATGGGGTTTTTCGACCCCATCTCCATCTGCAGCTTCGCGCGGTTCCCCAGCACCCGGGCGGCGATCCCCTGCCCGACCTCGACGGACCCGGTGAAGCTGACCGCCGCCACGTCCGGATGGCCGACCAGCCGGTCGCCTACGTCACGGCCTGCTCCCATCACAAGGTTGAAGGTCCCCGCGGGCAGCCCGGCCCCCGCCATCACCTGCGCCAGCGCCACGGCCGAGGCGGGCGTCAGGTTCGCAGGCTTCCAGACCACGGCATTTCCGTAGGCAAGCGCCGGGGCGATCTTCCAGGCGGGCGTCGCCACCGGGAAGTTCCAGGGCGTCACGATGGCCACGACGCCCACCGGTTCGCGGCGGACCTCGATCTCGATGCCGGGGCGGACGCTTTCCGCCTGGTCGCCCTGCAGACGCAGAGCCTCTGCGGCGAACCAGGCGAAGAACAGCCCCGCGCGGTAGACCTCGCCCTTGCCTTCGGCCAGGGGCTTGCCCTCCTCACGCGAGAGAAGCGCGCCGATCTCGGCCGACCGCGCCATCAGCTCGGTCCCGATCTGCATCAGCGCGTCGTGGCGGCGCTGGATGCCCGCGGCCCACCACTTCGGCTGCGCCTCGCGGGCGGCGGCCACGGCACGGTCGATATCCGCCGCCGAGCCCTGGGCGAAATGGCCGATCACGTCCGACAAGTCCGAGGGGTTTACGTTCGCGACCGTGTCCTCCCCGTCGCGCCATTCCCCGGCGATGTAGTTGCGCGTTTCCATTTCCATCCTCATGTCCGGGCCAGTGCTTCCATCACCCGGCGCGGCGTCAGCGCCCCGGCGATGCGGCCATCGGCATACCGGACGGCCAGAGTGTCCGCCCCGCCCGCAAAGGCGGCGAAGGCGGCTTCCAGGGTGGCCTCGGCGGCGATCACCGGGGCGTCGGCGGCGGGGATCAGCCCGGCCTCGGCGAAGGTGCCGCACAGAAGGATGCGCCCCCGGTTCACATCGCGCACGAAGCGCGCCACGTAGTCATCGGCGGGCGCGGCCAAGATCTCGGCCCCCGTCCCCACCTGCCGCAGCGTGCCGTCCTTCAGGATGGCGATGTGGTCGCCCAGCATCAACGCCTCGTCCAGGTCGTGGGTGATGAAGACGATAGTCTTTCCCAGCCGCGCCTGGAGGTCCTTCAGCTGCACCTGCATGTCGTGCCGGATCAGCGGGTCCAAGGCCGAGAAGGCCTCGTCCATCAGCAGCACCTCGGCATCCGTCGCCAGCGCCCGCGCCAGCCCGACGCGTTGCTGCATCCCGCCCGACAGCTGGGCCGGATAGCTGGACTCGAAGCCCGACAGCCCCACCAGCGCGATCTGATCGGCCGCGCGCCGCTGCGCCTCGGCCCTTGGCACGCCGTCCAGTGTCAGGCCGTAGGCCACGTTCTCGATCACGGTCCGGTGCGGCAGAAGCGCGAAGCGCTGGAACACCATCGCCACCTTGCGCCGCCGGAACGCCTGCAGGCGCGCGGCGTCGTAGATCAGGATATCATCGCCATCGAACAGGATGCGCCCGCCGGTCGGTTCGATAAGCCGGTTGAAATGGCGGATCAGCGTGCTTTTCCCGGACCCGGACAGACCCATGATCACGAATATCTCACCCTCGCGGATGTCGAGCGTGATGTCATGCAGGCCCAGCACATGGTCCGTCTCGTCCTTGAGCCGCGCCTTGTCCATCCCGGCCTCGACCCTGGCCAGCGCGCCATTGGGGTCGCGGCCGAAGACCTTCGACACCCCCTCGACGCGGATCTTCACGGGGCGCATCACTTCCCCTCCCGATGCAGGTTGCCCTGGACCCGGCGGCCATAGCTTTGCGCGATGCGGTCGAAGATGATCGCCAGAAGCACGATCCCCAGACCTGCGATTAGGCCACGGCTGACCTCAAGCCGCTGGATGCCCTGCAACACCTGATAGCCCAGCCCCCCCGCCCCGATCATCGAGGCGATAACCACCATCGACAGCGCCATCATCGTGGTCTGGTTGATCCCCGCCATGATCGTGGGCATCGCCAGCGGCACCTGCACGGTCCAAAGCTGTTGGCGCGGTGAGGCGCCGAAGGACCGCGAGGCCTCGACGATCTCGGGGTCGACCTGGCGGATTCCAAGGTCGGTCAGCCGGATCACCGGCGGGATGGCGAAGACGATTGTGGCCAGAAGGGCGGGGATCTTGCCCGGGCCGAACAGCATCACAAAGGGGATCAGGTAGACGAAGATCGGCATGGTCTGCATGATGTCGAGCACCGGCAGCATCGCCCCGCGCACCCGGTCGGATCGGGACATGGCGATGCCCAGGGGAACGCCGATCAGGACCGACAGGATCGTCGCAGCCAGCATCAGCGCGACCGTCGCCATCGCCTCGTTCCAGACGCCAAGCAGGCCCAGCAAGACCAGCAGCACCGCCACCACGACGACCGGCACCACCCGCCGTCCGGCGGCATAGGTGGCGGCAACGAACAGCAGCACCACCACCCACCAGGGCAGGATCTGCAGGCCCTTCTCCAGCCCGGTGATGAAGCGCAGGATGGGCATGAACAGGATTTCCAGCGCCTCGCCCCAGTTGGCGACCAGGTCGTTGAAGGCCTGGTCCAGCATGCGGCCGAAGGCGCGAGTGTCCCAAAGCTCCGGAAAGCCGGATGTCATCGCGGGGTCCTCTCGTTCATGTGCCGCCCCGGGTCCGGGGCGACACCTGTCATTCCAAAGCCGGGATCAGAGACCCGCCTTCACCTTTTCCGCGACCTCGGCCGGGACCCAGGCGGTCCAGATCGATTCGTAGTCCTTCAGGAAATGCACCGCGACCTCTTCCGGGGTGGCGCCGTTGTCGTCGCCCCAGGCCAGCACTTCCGAGATCTGG
>JBIJDO010000147.1:0-6643 GCA_044344105.1 Tabrizicola sp. | reverse complement strand
GAGGGAGGCACTTCAATCAGGCCGTTGTTCAAGATTCAGACGCCCTTCACGCCCGCTTCATCAGATGCGGCAAGAGCGCCCCGCTGGCATGCGGCGTCACCGTCACGCCCTTGGCCGACAGGATCGGCTGGACATACTGCAGAAGCGGGATGACCAGCGCGTTCTCGGCGATGTAGCGGTCCACCGCCTTCCAGCCCGCGATGCGCCTGGCCTCGTCCGCCTCGCCCCAGAGGGGGCCGATCTGGCCGATCAGGTCCTCGCCGTCCCAGACCGAATGCGGGCTTGGCCCGAACATCGCAAACCCGGTCGAGGTGGTGGGATCGCCGACCGAGTTGCCCCAGTTGTAGAACGCCGCCGGGGCCAGCGTGTCGGCGGCGCGGAGCTCGTAGTGCTTGGCGATCTCGTAGACCTCGATCTCGGCCTCGATCCCGACCTTGCGCCAGAGCCCGACGATGGCCTGCACCATCTCGTAATCCTTGGGCTTGAAGCCCTTGGTGGTCTGGATCTTGAACCTGACCGGATTGTCCGGCCCGAAGCCCGAGGCCGCCAGCGCCGCAACCGCGCCCGCCTCGTCATAGGGGACGGTGATCGAGGCATCATAGGCGTCGTATTCCGGGGTCTGCAGCGTGTCGATCTTGACGCCGTAGCCCGACAGAAGCCGGTCGATGATCGCCTGCTTGTCGATGGCAAGTGCGGCGGCCTTCCGCACGTTCGGGTCGGTCATCACCTCGATGTCGTTCAGGAAGATCATCCCGATGTCGGAAATGGGCGCCGCCGCCCCGTTCAGCGTGCCTTTCAGGCGGTCGTATTCCTCATAGGGCATTTCCAGCGTGACATGGCTTGCGCCCGATTCCACTTCGGCCACGCGGGCCGCGGCATCGGTCACGAACTTGATCGTCACGGTCTTGAACTCCGGCGCGCCGCCCCAATAGGCCTCGTTCGCCTTCAGGCGGACAAAGGCGTTGCGCTCGAACTTCTCGACCATGTAGGGGCCGGTGCCGATCGGGGAGGCCTCGAATCCCTCGGGCCCGACCTTTTCATAATAGGCCTTGGGCAGGACATAGCCGGTCAGGAAATACATCCATTTGAAGATCGTCGGATCGAAGGATTTCACGTCGGCCGTGACCCGGTTGCCTTCCGCCTTGTGGTTCGCGAGCGTCCCCCAGATGAAGTTGATCGGGTTGCCGGTGGCTGGGTCGGCGGCGCGGGCCAGGGACCAGGCGACGTCTTCCGCCGTGAAGGGCGACCCGTCGTGCCAGGTCACGCCCTCGCGCACCGTCATCCAGACCTGGGACTTGTCGTCCGACCAGCCCCATTCGGTCAGAAGGCCGGGGGCGGGTTTCAGGTCGGGCTGTTGCAGGATGAACTGGTCGAAGACCGACTGGTAGATGCCCTGGATCGTCGGGTTCACGGCGCTGGGGCCGGTCGTCGGGTCCCAGGAGGGCAGGTTGACGTTGTAGGCGATGACAAGCTCTTCGATGTCTTGCGCCCCTGCGGGCAGGCCGATGGCCCCGGCGGCGGCAGTTGCGGCGGAAAGTTGCAGAAGGGAACGGCGGTTGAGGGTCATGGTGTCTTCCCGTTGGTTGAAGGGTTGAAGATCCGGTCAGTTGCCGACCAGTTTTCGGGCAAGAAGGTACCCCGCCCCCGCGCCGGTGCCGGCACCGGGCCAGACGGCGGCTCCGGTCAGGTGCAGGTTGGCAATGGGGGTCGAGCCGTCGGCGTGTCCGCGCGCCGGACGGAAAAGGAAGTTCTGTGCCAGATGGTGGCTGCCGCACAGCTGGTCGCCGCCGACAAGGTTCGGGTTGTCGGCCTCAAGCTCCAGAGGCGAGACGACGCGGCGGCCCAGGATGCGGGCGCGAAGCCCCGGCGCATGGGCCTCAAGGATGTCCAGCGCCCGCTCGGCCATCGGGTCGGCGGCGGCGGTCCAGTCGGTCGCGGCGATCCTGCCCGCAGCGTCGCCAAGGATCGTGCCCGGCACCATGCGGACCTGCAGCCAGAGGACATGGCGGCCCTCCGGTGCGCGGCTCGGGTCATGCGCGGTGGGCTGGCCGACGACCAGCACCGGCTCGTCCGGCAAGAGGCCCGCGCGCGCCTGCTGGTAGGTCCGCGCCATCTGGTCCAGGCTGGGCGCGATATGGACATAGGCAAAGCGCTTGAGGTCCTCTCCCGCCGCCCAGTCCGGCAGCCCGTCGGTCGCGAGGTGGATCATCATCGTCCCCGGCGCATGGGTGTAGCCGGCCATCGCGCGGTCGAAGGCGGGGGTCGTGCCGCCGGTCAGTCGGGTCAGGGCGCGCGGGGCGACCCCGGCGATGACCGTGCCTGCCGTGACCTCCTGCCCGTCGGCGAGGACCACGCCCGTCGCGCGTTGGCCTTCATGCAGGATGCGGGCGACGGGGGCGTTGACCTCGACCGTGCCGCCCCGCGCCCGGATCGCCGCGACCAGCGCGGTGATGATCGTGTCGGCCCCGCCCCCGCCAAGCGCCATGCCGAACGCCTGCCCGGCCATCCCCTCCAGATACGGGAAGAGCGCGCCACCGGCGATGTCCGGGGCAAAATCAAGGTGCATGCCCCAGGCCCCGAGCATGGCGCGCACCTCGGGCGACGTGAAGGTTTCCTCCAGCCAGGCCCGGGGCGATTGCGCCAGGAACCGGGCCGTCTCCAGCGTCCCTGCCACCCGCTTCGCGCGGAGTATTTTGAACATGAAATATGCAAGCGCACGCAACCGCATCGGGCTGCCGAGAAGCCCGAAGAGATGCGGCGCCTCGGCCCCGAAGCCCGCGACCAGCCGCTGCCAGGTCGCGGCGTCGGCCTCTGAATACTGGGCAATCCGGGCAGTGGTGTCCGCCAGATCGGTCGACACCCCGCACCAGTGACCGCCCGGGAAGACCGAGGCGAAGGGATGGCTCACCGGCACGAAGGCCGCGCCGTGGCGGGCCAGTTCCTCGCCGTACGCCTTGAAGAACGGCGATCCGGCAAAGAGCGACAGGTTCATCGCCGCCCAGTCATGCCGGAAGCCGGGCAGCGTATACGCCCCGGTCTTGACCGCCCCGCCCGCCACTTGGGCCCGCTCGAAGACCGCGACGCGCTTGCCCCTGGCGGCAAGATGCAGCGCACAGGCCAGCGTGTTGATGCCCGCTCCGATCAGAAGGACGTCGTGGCTCTCCGGCATCAAGCCCTCGGCAGTTGACGCCGGGATATTTGCATTTGCATTCAAATCTGTCTAGGCTGTTTGCAAAGGGGCGAGGATGCGCCCGCGACAACAGGGAGATGGGAATGACCTCTGCAACGGTGCTGGGCCAGGTGGCCGCGATGATCGCCTCGGGCGGGATCGAAGTGGTGGACTGCACGGGTGTCCTTGGCCCCGAAACGCCGCTGCTGAAACTGCCTCCCGACTTTGCTAAGGACACCCCGCCGATCAGGATTCACCGGATCAGCGAGTATGACAAGGACGGGCCGTTCTGGGCCTGGAACTGGCTGGAATTGGGCGAGCATTCCGGCACCCATTTCGACGCGCCGCACCACTGGATCACCGGCAAGGACTATGCCGACGGCTACACCGACACGCTGCCTGTGCAACGTCTGGTGGCCCCGGTCAACGTGCTGGACTTTGCGAATGAATGTTCACAAAACCCGGATTTCCTGCTGACCATCGACCACGTGAAGGCCTGGGAAGCAAAGCACGGGCCGATCGGCAAGGGCGAATGGGTGGTCCTGCGGTCCGACTGGGACAAGCGTGCCCATGACGAAGCCCTGTTCCTGAACGCCAACGAGACCGGCCCGCATACGCCGGGACCGACCGCCGAGGTGATCCAGTACCTTCTGGACAAGGGCATCGTCGGCTGGGGGTCGCAGTGCATCGGCACAGATGCGGGTCAGGCGGGCGGCATGACCCCGCCCTTCCCGGCGCACAATCTTCTGCACAAGCACAACTGCTATGGGCTGGCGTCGCTGGCGAACCTCGACAAGCTGCCGGCGAAGGGTGCGATCCTGATCGCGGCTCCCTTGAAGATCAAGCAGGGCACCGGCTCGCCGATCCGCGCACTCGCATTGGTGCCACGAGGGTAGGGGTGGCTGACCACGTCATCATCGGCTCGGGGATCAACGGGCTGGTTGCGGCCAGCCTGCTGGCCCTGAAGGGCGACCGGGTGACGGTGCTGGAGCGCGAAACGGTCATCGGTGGCTGCCTGCGGAGCGAAGAGCTGCATCCGGGGTTTGTGTTCGATGTGATGGCGGCGACCTGGGTGCTGTTCATGACCTCGCCTGCGGGCGCGGCGCTCGGGCCGCACCTCGCGCGGCATGGCTTCGAATATTGCCACAGCCCGCATCCGACAGCCGTTCTGCGCCCGGATGGCCAGGCTGTGGTTCTGACGATGGAGAGGGCAAGGAATATCAGCACGTTCAATGCCTTGGCTGCCGGAGATGGTGACCGGTTCGCGGCTGACGCCGATGGGATCGGGGCGGATGCGCCGTTCCTCTTTGCGCTTCTGGGCGGGTCGCTCTGGTCCTGGCCGACCTTGCGGCTGATGCTTGGTCAGTTGCGCAAACGCGGGATGAAGGGGTTGGCGACCTGGTTCGGCCGCGCGCTTGATCCGGCGCGGGGCTGGCTTGAAATGGGCTATCAAAGTGCCGGGGTGCAGGCGCTTTTTGCGCCATGGGTGCTGCATACCGGCCTGACCCCGGAAAGCGCCTATGGCGGGCAGATGGGCCGCGTGATCGCCTTCGCGCTGGAAGCCGCAGGCGCGCCGGTTGTGAAGGGTGGTTCGGGACGGGCCGTTGCCGCGTTCCGTGCGCTGATCGAGGAAAACGGAGGCGTCATCCGGACCGGCACGGATGTTGAGCGAATAGATGTTCACAATGGCCGCGTGACCGGCGTTCGTCTGACAGGCAGCGAGCGGATCGCGTCGGGTTCCGTACTCGCTTCGGTCGCACCAGGCCAGCTTTACGGACGGTTGCTGGACGCATCCCCCGAGGATCAGGCCGCCGCAAGGGCGTTCCGGCACGGACGCGGGAATTTTCAGCTGCACTATGCCCTGGATGCCGTGCCCGACTGGCTGACGCCGGGGCTGGAGGAGGTGGCGCTGATCCATCTGGCGGTTGGGATCGACTCTGTCTCCAAGGCCTCGAACGAAGCCGAGCGGGGGATGCTGCCGGTGACGCCGACGATCTGTGTCGGTCAGCCCAGCCGGCTCGACCCGTCACGTTGTCCGCCGGGAAAGGCCGTCTTGTGGCTGCAGATCCCGGATGCGCCACGCGTGATCAAGGGCGATGCGGCAGGCGAGATCGAGGGGCGCGACTGGGACGCGGTACGCGAGGCCTTCGCCGACCGGATCGAGCGGATACTGGCGCGCCATATCAAGGGCTTCGACAAGCTGGTTCTGGCCCGAAAGGCCTATTCTCCTGCCGATCTGGAACGGATGAACGTGAACCTCGTCGGCGGCGATCCCTATGGCGGGGCCTGCTCGATCGATCAGTTCTTTCTCTGGCGGCCCTTCGCGCATTCGCCGGGGGCGGTCCCGGCAAAGGGGCTGATCCATATCGGGGCCTCGACCCATCCCGGCCCCGGTCTGGGGGGCGGATCGGGCTTCAACGCGGCCAAGAGGCTCGGCGCATGAACGACGCTTCCCCCCGCAGGCCGCGACTGGGCGAGATCGGGCTGATGAACTTTGCGCCCTACCTGATGAACCGGATCATGGGCCGCTACAACGCGGGCTTCCGCGACGAGATGGCGGACATGGGCCTGACCACGCCGAAAGCCCGCGCTCTGGCGGTCCTGTCGGTGGTCGAAGGCCCGCTGATCCGCGAGCTTGCGGTCTACACGGTGGCCGAGCAGTCGACGCTCAGCCGCGCGCTTGACCAGTTGCAGGCCGAAGGACTGATCCGCCGCGAAACTGATGCCAGCGACAGCCGCGCGGTCCGGGTCTTCATCACCGAAGCGGGCCGGACCGTGTTCGAGGACCTCTGGCCCCACATGGCGGACGCGCAGGCCCGCATGTTCCGCGGCATCCCGGAAGACGAGCGGCAGGCCTTCGTCGCGACGCTCCAGAAGATGCTGATCAACATCCGCAAGCACGAGATCTAGGGCCATGGCAGAGCGCAGTTTCAAGGCAGAGGTGGAGGACCTGAGACTGGGCGAGGGCGACACCTTCACCGGCGAGGGCATTCTTGCCATCACCAAGGCGCTTCTGGAAAGCGGGGTCGGCTATGTCGGCGGCTATCAGGGCGCGCCGATCAGCCATCTGATGGATGTGCTGGCCGACGCACAGGACCTTCTGGGTGAGCTTGGCGTGCGCTTCGAGGCCAGCGCGAACGAAGCGGCGGCGGCGGCGATGCTGGCAGCCAGCGTCCATTATCCGATCCGGGGGGCGGTGACCTTCAAGGGGCCGGTCGGGGTGAATGTCGCGGCGGATGCGCTGGCGAACCTCTCCTCCTCCGGCGTGACCGGGGGTGCCTTGGTCATCGTCGGCGAGGATTACGGCGAAGGCAGTTCCATCATGCAGGAACGCAGCCACCCCTTCGCGATGAAGGCGCAGATGTGGCTTCTGGACCCGCGCCCGAACCTGCCCTCGATCGTGCGGATGGTGAAACAGGGGTTCGAGCTTTCCGAGGCCTCGAACACCCCCGTCATGCTGATGGTCCGCATCAG
>JBIJDO010000146.1:0-6664 GCA_044344105.1 Tabrizicola sp. | reverse complement strand
CAGCTTCGTCTATCCGCATCTTCTGCAAGGCTGGCACGCGGCGGGGGCCGAGGTCCTGCCCTTCTCGCCCCTCGCGAATGAGGCCCCCGACCCCACCGCAGATGTCTGCTGGCTGCCGGGCGGCTATCCCGAACTGCACGGCGCGACGCTGGCCGCTGCGGACCGGTTTCGCTCGGGGTTGCGGGCGTTTGCCGACGGCAAGCCCGTCCATGGCGAATGCGGGGGGTACATGGCGATGGGCAAGGCGATCATCGGCAAGGATGGCAAGCGGCACGAGATGACCGGGCTTCTGGGCCTTGAGACCAGTTTCGAGACACGGAAGATGCATCTTGGCTACCGCACTGCGGCGCTGGCGCAGGCGATCCCCGGCCATGATGCGGGTGCCGGGCTGCGGGGCCATGAGTTCCACTATTCCACGATCCTGGCGCAGCCCGATGCGCCGCTTGCGACCGTGACCGATGCCACGGGCGCGGTGGTGCCCGAGACCGGAAGCTATCGACTCCAGCCCGGCGGCGGGCTATCGACCGGCACTTTCTTTCACCTGATCGCAGGCGCTGCATGACTGGCTTTGTCTCCTTCGTCTCTGCCGGGCCGGGCGACCCTGACCTTCTGACCGTCAAGGCCGTCAAGGCGCTGGCGGCTGCCGATGCCGTGCTGTTCGACGACCTTTCCTCGGGTCCGATCCTGGCGCTGGCCAGGCCCGGTGCCGACATGGTGGGAGTGGGCAAGCGGGCGGGTCGCGCCTCGCCGAAGCAGGACCATGTCAGCAGGCTTCTGGTGGACTATGCCCTCACCGGGGCCAAGGTGGTGCGGCTGAAGTCCGGCGACAGCGGCATCTTCGGGCGGCTGGAGGAAGAGCTGACCGCCGTCCGCGCTGCGGGCATCCGGTGCGAGATCATTCCGGGGGTCACCTCGGCCTCGGCGGCGGCAGCGGCGGCGGGCATTCCGCTGACCCGGCGCATCCATGCCCAACGGGTGCAGTTCATCACGGCGGCGGATACGACGGGAAACCTGCCGCCCGGCCTGAACCTGTCGGCGCTGGCCGACCCCAACGCGACGACAGTCGTCTACATGGGCAAGCGGACTTTCCCGGCGCTGGCTGCCGCGCTGATCGCGCAGGGCCTGCCCGCTGACACCCCGGCACTGCTGGCCGAGGCGGTGTCGATGCCCGACGAACGGCTGCATCGCAGCACGGTTGGAAAGCTTGCCACGCTGCTGGCAGCAGAGATTTCGCCGCATCCGGGCCTGATCCTGATCGGGGCGCTGGCCGAGGGACCGGCATGAACGTGACCCTCTGCGCCGGTTGCGCGCTGGGGCGGTCCGGCTTTGACCTTGTCCTGGCCGGGGCGCTTGACCGGGCCGGACTTGTCGCCGAGGTCGCGAAGATCGACTGCATGTCAGGCTGCAGCCGCCCCTCGACCTGCGCCTTCCGCGCAAGCGGGAAGACGGCCTATCTTTTCGGCGATCTGACCGCGGACGACCTTGACGACCTCATCGTCTTCGCCCGGCACTACGCGGGATCGGTCGATGGCAATCTTGCGGATGCGCGGGTGCTGGGCGGGCTGCGCTTCAAGGCGATCGCGCGCATTCCGGGCTGATCGGTCGCAAACCGCCAGCAAACGACGCAATTCGCCTTGACCCGACGGCCCGGACGGGGGCAGATGAACGGGCATGGTGTCCGGCATGGCGCAAAGCGTCCGGACTGAAACGGGAATGGGGAACGGCGTACCGTGAACGGCGCCAAAGCCCCAACCGCCCCCGCGACTGTATGCGGTGAGCGGCTTTCCATCGGCCACTGGTCCCGTCCGGGACTGGGAAGGCGGAAAGTCGCATCGACCCGCAAGTCAGGAGACCGGCCATGCAAAGGAAACCCGGTACGCCGTCGGGTGTGACGGCAAGGAGACGAGAATGACCATGACCACCACCATCACCCGCGCGTCCGACAGGTCACAGGCCCTTCTGGCCGTGCTTTTCGTCGCGACCTTCGGCGCGGGCCTCTTGTTCGTGGCGGGCCACCTGCAGGCCGCCACCCTGCATGACGCCGCCCATGACGTGCGTCACGCGACCGGCTTTCCCTGCCACTGACGCCCTGACAACATGATCCGCAACATGGTGACCAGCGCGCTTGCCGCTGGCCTTGCCGCATGGCTGCTTGCCGCCCTGCTGCATTTCGCCTTCCTGCAGAAGTACATCCTTCTGGCGGAAGACTATGAATCAGGCGCTGCCGTGCATTTTGCCGGCCTCGCCAAGACGGCAGTGCCGGAACCGGCGGCCGCTTCCGAGGCTGCGACCGGGGCCGCGACCGGGGCGGAAACGCCCGGCAGCATGGTCATGGCGGGTGAGGACCAGACGGACGAACCCGCGCCGTCGCCGCTGGCCCGAAATTTCTGGACCGCGGTGTTCTACGGGCTGGTCTATGTCGCCTATGCCAGCCTCCTCGTCGCGGGCTTCGGCCTTGCCCGGGTCTATGGCCGCGAAATCACGGCGCGGGAGGGCCTGCTCTGGGGGATCGCGGGGTTCGCCGCGCTTCAGCTTGCCCCGGCGATGGGGCTCGCGCCGAACCTTCCCGGCACGCCGGGCGCCGCGCTGGCGGACCGCCAGATCTGGTGGTGGGGAACGGTGCTGGCCACGGCGACCGGGCTTGGCCTTCTCGCCTATGGCCGGGGGCTGGCGTCGGTCGCGGTCGCCGCGCTGCTTCTGGGGGCACCGCATGTCATCGGGGCCCCAGAGACCGAAAGCTACGGCGGGCTTGCCCCGCCCGAGATGGCCGGAGCCTTCGCGTCCCGCGTCCTGGGCGCAAGCTTCGCCGCCTGGGCGCTGATGGGCTGGATTGCAGGCGCGGTCTGGGCCAGGGCATGGGCCGGAGAGGCAGACAAACCTGCCTGACTGGAGTAACCAAGACGGCGGCCCATCCGTTGGGCCGCTGTCCCGGACACCGCACATGATCACGCTCTCCCTCATCGGCATCGGCACCGGCAACCCGGACCATGTCACGGGTCAGGCCATCCGCGCGCTGAATGCCGCCGACCTGATCCTGATCCCGACAAAAGGCGCGGCGAAGTCCGATCTTGCCGAAGTGCGGGAGCGGATCCTGTCCCGCGTCCTCACCACCCCCGTCCCGGTCGCCTTGTATGACGTGCCGGAGCGCGCCGACCAGGACGACTACCTTAGCGCGGTGAACGACTGGCACGACGCCATCGCGCAGATCTGGGCCGGCACCATCGCTGCGCATCCGGGCGCGCAGAGCGTCGCGCTCATGGTCTGGGGCGACCCCTCGCTGTACGACAGCACGCTGCGCATCGCGGCCCGCCTTCCCGGCCTGACGATCAAGGTCATCCCCGGCATCACCAGCCTGCAGGCGCTGACCGCCGCCCATGCCATCCCGCTCAACACCCTCGCCGCGCCCGTCACCATCACCACGGGCCGCCAGCTGCGCGACCACGGCTGGCCCCTTGGTGCCACGACCCTTGTGGTGATGCTGGACAAGGGCGGGGCTTTCACTTCCATTGATCCCACGGACACTGTGATCTGGTGGGGGGCCTATGTCGGAATGCCGGAAGAGACCCTGATCCACGGCCCCTTGTCAGAAGTCGCGGACGCTATCCTTGACACCCGCGCCCGGCTGCGGGCGGAGCAGGGCTGGATCATGGACATCTACCTCCTGCGGCGGGGCGTCGATGTCTGACCTGATCGCCCGGGCCTTGCCAGCCTACGGATTGCCGCCCGACACACACGCCCGGCTGATCAACCGGTCTGAAAACGACACCTGGGCAGCGGGCGACCTTGTCCTGCGGCTGCACCGGCCCGGCTATCATACCAGGGCCGAGATTGCCTCGGAACTTGCCTGGCTGGTGTCGCTGCAGGACTTGCCCGGCCTGAACGCCGTCCGTCCCGTCGCAGGCGCGCAAGGCCTCGTGACCGAGATCGACGGTCGCTACCTTGTCGCCTTCGCCCGCATCCCCGGGCAGGAACTCCAGCCCGGCGACGATCTTGCCCGCTGGTTCGCGCCTTTGGGTGAGATCACCGCCCGCCTTCACCTGCACGCCCGGCAATGGGTCCGGCCGCCGGACTTCACCCGGATGCGCTGGGACGTGGAAGCGATCCTTGGACCGAATCCGAACTGGGGCCACTGGCGGCAATCGCAGGGGCTGACGCCGGAGGGTGCGGCCCTGCTGGAGCGCGCGACCGAGACCCTGACCGCGCGGTTGCAGGCCTACGGCACCGGCCCCGAGGTCTTCGGCCTGATCCATGCCGACCTGCGGCTGGCGAACCTGATGGTCGACGGCGACCGGCTGACCGCCATCGACTTCGACGATTGCGGCTTTGGCTGGTGGGCCTATGATCTTGCCGCCGCGCTGAGCTTCATCGAGACCGATCCCCGGCTGCCGGACCTGATCGCGCAGTGGTGCGAAGGCTATGCCCGCATCGCCCCGCTGCGTGCCGGGGATCGGGGGATGATTCCCTCGCTGATCTTCCTGCGCCGGGTGTTGCTGACCGGCTGGCTGGCAAGCCGCGCCGACAGTGACACTGCCGCCGCACTGGACGGGCCGGGGTATACGCTTGGGACGCTGGAGTTGGCGGAAGCC
The DNA here is from genome assembly GCA_044344105.1 of Tabrizicola sp. GTDB lineage: Bacteria > Pseudomonadota > Alphaproteobacteria > Rhodobacterales > Rhodobacteraceae > Tabrizicola. The sequence continues at coordinate 2,078 of JBIJDO010000146.1, read as the reverse complement.
TATCTGGTCGACGGCCTTCAGCGCTTTCGCCCCTGACCGCTCCTCGTTCGCCTTCGGCTTCTCGTCGCAAGCGAGGAGTGACGAAGTCATCGACGAGCCAGCCCCGGCCTATTCCTTCAGCAGCAACCCCAATGCCAGGACCGTCATCGCGATGCCAACCAGGACCAGACCGGGCGGCACCGCGCCATGCAGGGCGATCTCCCACAGGATCACCCAGGCGGGCACCAGATAGGTGTAGGCCATCACCTTGGCCGCAGGCAGGCGCAGGCTGGCATATTGCAGCAGCACAAACGTCATCGCACTGGCCGCCACCGCGACATAGACCAGCGTCACCCAGACGATCCCCGGCAGGGCCGTCCAGTCCGTCGCCAGCACCGCGGGCCAGGCATAAAGCCCCAGAAGCAGCGTCCCCGCCAGCATCATCCCGAAGGTGAAGACCACCGCTGGCTCGCCCCGGTTCAGCTTGCGCACCAGGGGCGCGTAAAGCGCATGCGCGATGCAGCCGATGAAATACACCACCTCGCCCCGGCCGATCCGCAGCGCCAGAACCGCCGACAGGTCGGCGCGAAAGATCACCCAGAGCGCGCCGATGCCGCCGATCGCCAGGGCCAGGGCCATCCGACCGGTCAGCCGTTGCCTCAGGGTCAGCCAGCCGAACCCGGCCGCCATCACCGGCGTGAGGGTAAAGACCGCCGCTGCGGACACCGGCGGCGCGGTCTTCAGCCCTTCGAACATCAGCACGAAATAGGCCGCCAGAAGCCCGCCCAGGACCAGATACCGCCAGGGCGCGATCCATGTGCGGCGCGGAATGCCGGTCGTGGCCAGCGCCGCCGCCCCGACCAGCGCCCCCGCCAGGATGAACCGGACGACCGACAGCGCGCCCGGATCGATATGCGGGGCCGCAAGGCCTCCCAGCGAGAACGACCCGGCGACCAGCGCCGAAAACGCCAGCATCGCCAGATGACCGCGTGCGGGCTGCGACAGTCCGGCCAGGGTCAGACGCAGGACTTCCACTGCTTTGCCGCATCCTTCAGGTGGCTGAGAAAGGCCTGGACCTTTCGCGTCCGGTGCAGGTCGACATGGGTGACGATGCGCAAGGGGGAATCCCAGTCCGGACGGGGCGGCAGGATCTCGACCAGATCGGCCATGACCTCGGCGCGGAACGTCGCCATGAAGCCGATCCCGGCCCCCTGGCAGACCGCATTCTCCAGCGCGGCAGGCTCGGTCGCGGTATAGACGATCTGATCGGGCTGAACCGTCGCCCGCAACCAGCGGTGGAACGGCGCCCGCGACACTTCGTTGTCCACGCAGACAAACCGGTGCCCGGAAAACGCGGCCTCCGAGGCGGGTTTGCCAAACCGCTCGACATAGCTCGTTGCGGCATAGAGCCCCGACTTGATCCGTGTCAGCGGCTGGACCACGTTGTCGGGCTCTTCCGGCCCCGACCCGGCCCGGATCGCCACATGCGCCTCGCCGTAGTCCAGCCGGAAGACGCGCATGTCGGTCAGAAACCGCACCCGGACATCCGGCCACTGCTGCTGGAAGCTGGTCATGACCGGGGTCAGAAGGTCGGAAACCCCCGCGATGGAGGTGACGACCAACTCGCCCGAGACCGTCTCGCCCTGGCCCTTGATCCGGCTGACGAGATGCGCGAATTGCTCTTCGGTGGTCTGGGCGACGGCCAGGAGGTCATGCCCCGACTCGGTCGGGGTGTAGCCGCGGGCGTGCCGCTGGAAAAGCTTGGCCCCGAGGCGTCTCTCCAGCGCGTCGATGTGACGGATCACCGTCGCATGGTGCACGCCCAGGACCTCGGCCGCGCCAGAGACCGTGCCCAGCCTTGCCACCTGGAATGCCGTGCGGATTTCGTCCCAGTTCTCCATGCTGCCCTCGATCCTGTGCGCCTGCGCACATCAGCCGGAATCGACGGTCGGCGCAAGGGTCGGCATCGACAGGCTGCGGTTCGGCCGGATGGCATCTTGACTTGACCCCGCGCTCTGGACTTTCTGGCAGGGCCGCACAAAGGAGCCGCCCGTGTTCGACGCAAGGCCGATCTATGGCCATATCCGTTTTTCCTTTTA
>JBIJDO010000145.1:0-6667 GCA_044344105.1 Tabrizicola sp. | reverse complement strand
CGGCCTTGCGATCCGCGCACGGCCCCATCCGGGCGGGATGTTTCTCGTCTCGGACGCGATGAGCACGGTCGGCGGCTCGGATCACTTCCGCCTCTATGGTCAGGATGTCTGGCTGAAGGACGGCCGCCTCGTCAATGCCGAGGGCTCGCTCGCCGGAGCCCATGTCACGATGGCCGAGGGTTTCCGCCGCCTGATCACCCATGTCGGAACCAGCCCCGAGATCGCCTTCGACATGGCGGTCGGGGCCCCGGCCCGGCTGATCGGACGACCCGCGCTGGCCAGCCCCGAAAACCGCGACTTTGCCGACCTCATCTGTCTTGATTTCGGCTGGAACGTCACGGGCACGCTGGCCGACATTGATCTCGACAAGGCCGCCTGAAGCGAGCTGTCAATTCGTCGGCGGGACTGCCGATGCTTCAAGGCCCGAAGACCGTGACCTCCGGCAGTTCGGTCAGGCCAAGCCCCAAAGCCTGGAATGCCGCAAGCGACATCAGCGCGCCGCCCGTCCCCGGACGCAGTTCCACCGCCAGGCTTTTCCCCGCCGCCGTGACGACCCTTCCCTGGGCCACCGCCGGGACCAGTGGCGAGGACAGCCATATCCCCTGTTCAGCGGGCGGCCCAAGCGCCACGACCGCGCGGCCCAGTTCCCGCTCGCCACCTGCCGCCGGGGCGGCCAGCGCCGCCGCCTTCTCCGCCGCCGTGGTCCGGTCCAGCGCCTCCGCACGCACCGCCCGCGCGCCGAGGGCCGTCGTCCCGACAGCGGGCGCAACCTCGATCGCGGGCTGCGGATCGGACGGGCCGGTGATGGAAGACGCCCCCCCTGTCGCCGCGTCATTCTGGAAGAGCGCACAGCCCGAAAGGGCCAGGGCGAGGATCGGCAGGACCAGATAGTGTTGCATCCCCGAAGCCTAGCCTTCCGCTCTCCGCGCCGCAATCGGCGGTCGCGCACTTGTGCAGCCCGCCGCTCAGGCCTACCTTGCCGCCATGGTCCCGCTCATCGACCCCTTCGCCCGCGCCATCAGCTACCTGCGCGTCTCGGTCACCGACCGCTGCGACTTCCGCTGCACCTACTGCATGTCGGAACACATGACCTTCCTGCCCAAGGCCGACCTCCTGTCGCTTGAGGAGCTTGACCGCCTCTGCACAACCTTCATCCGGATGGGCGTCGAGAAACTCCGCATCACCGGCGGCGAGCCCCTGGTCCGCAAGGGCATCCTGACCTTCTTCGAGGCGATGAGCCGTCACCTCGCCACCGGCGCGCTGAAAGAGCTCACCCTCACCACCAACGGCTCGCAACTCGCAAAGTTCGCCCAACCCCTCGCCGACCTTGGCGTGAAACGCATCAACGTCTCGCTCGACACCCTTGACCCCCGGAAGTTCACCGAAATCACCCGCTGGGGCCGCCTCCCGCAGGTTCTGGACGGCATCGTCGCCGCGAAAGCTGCTGGCCTTCGCGTCAAGATCAACGCCGTGGCACTCAAGGGCTTCAACGAGGACGAGCTTTTCCCCCTTCTCGACTGGTGCGCGCAGCAAAACCACGACCTCACCTTCATCGAGGTCATGCCGATGGGCGAGGACATGACCGCAGGCCGCCTGGACCAGTACTGGCCGCTGAAGGACCTTCGCGCCCGCCTCGCCGACCGCTACACCCTGACCGACCTGACCGAGCGTACCGGCGGCCCGGCCCGTTACGTACGCATCGCGGAAACCGGCCAGAAGCTCGGCTTCATCACGCCGCTCACCCACAATTTCTGCGAAAGCTGCAACCGGGTGCGGCTGACCTGCACGGGCGAGCTTTACATGTGCCTGGGGCAAGAGGACATGGCCGACCTCCGCGCCCCCCTGCGCGCCAGCCCCGATGACGCCGTTGTCGAACAGGCGATCCGCAGTGCCATCGCGCGCAAGCCCAAAGGCCACGACTTCGACTATTCCCGCCAGACCGTGGCAGGCCAGGTGACCCGCCACATGAGCCATACCGGCGGCTGACAGGTGCCAAAACCTTTCGAAAGGTTTTGCAAAATCCTTCGAAGGATTTTGTCCCCACCCCGACCGGCGCGCTTCACTTCGTCAGGATCAGCTTGCCCGCCCGGGTGATCCGCAGAGCATAGACCTGCCCGTCCAGCACGATCCGCGCCAGGCTGCCGCCCTCGGTCAGAACGCGCGCATCATGCACCGGCGTCGCATCCGCCGTCAGCCAGAGATCGACCTGCGCGTTCATCGTGCCACCTCCAGCCGCGCGATCAGCGCTTCCAGCATCGGGCCCGGAAACACCCCGTGCATCGCCTGTGACAACAGGTCCAAAAAATCGGCCCGCCGGGCCGGTTCGCGTTCGGGCATGGTGAACTCCACCGATTGAAGGACACCGGGCGTGCCGCTGACGCGACTGGCTAGGCTCATGCAGTTATCCTTACTATTTCACTCAGGCTTGTCAATGGCCCATCGACCCAGTCCACACCCCTTTCCTCCACATTCCTCTGGCCCCCACCGCGCCAGCCGCTATCGTGATCCCCGGACCCAGAGCCATGACCCAAGACCCTGCCGGATCGCTTCTCAGCCTGCCGCCCCCGCGCCTGTCCGTCCCGGCGCTTGAGAGCCTTGTCGCACGGCATTGGGGCGAGACGGGCACGCTGACCCCCCTCACCTCCGAGCGGGACCAGAACCACCGGCTCGACACCGGCAGCGCCAGCTTCACCCTGAAACTCGCCAATCCGGCCGAGCCCGCCGTCCTGACCGACTTCCAGACCCTTGCCCTCATCCATGTCGCGACCACCTGCCCCGACCTGCCCGTCCCCCGCGTCATTCCCGCCCGCGACGGTCGCACCGTCATCCCGACGCCGGACGGCGCGCTCAGGCTCTTCAGCTGGCTGCCCGGCACGCCGCTTGCGCATCTGCCACGAAGCCGGGACCTTGCGGCGGCCATCGGCACGGCGCTCGGTCGGCTGGATGCCGACCTCGCCCGCTTCCAGCACCCCGCCGCCGACCATCACCTCCTATGGGACATCCGCAACGCCGCCGACCTCGCCCCGCTTCTGCCGGCCCTGCCAAACGACCTGCGACCGCGCATTCAAGCGGGTCTCGACCGCTTCCGCGGCCGGACCGCGCCCAGGCTGGCCCGCCTGCCGCGCCAGGTGATCCATGGCGATTTCAACCCGCACAACCTCCTCGCCGATCCCGCCGACCCCTGCTGCCTGACCGGCATTCTCGACTTCGGCGACATGACCCTGTCGCACCGGGTCTGCGATCTCGCCGTCGCGGCCTCCTATCTTGTCGACCCCGTCGACCCGACCGCGCTGGTTCTTCCGCTCACCCGGGCCTACCATGCGGCCAATCCCCTGACCGCAGCCGAGATCATGCTCCTACCCGACTTGATCACGGCCCGCCTTGCGACCACGCTGGTGATTTCCGCCTGGCGCGCCGCCCGCTACCCGGACAATGCCGCATACATCCTCAGAAATGCGCCAGCCTCCCGCGCCGGGCTTGACGCCCTGACCGATCCCGAAACGCTTGCCGACCAGCTTGTCGATGCCTGCGAAAGGCCCCACCGATGACCCGCCAGACCACGATGCTGAACGCCTATTCCCCCGGCGCGGGCCGACTTGCGCCCAAGGACGCGGCCCTCGCCGACCGCCGCGCCGCGATGCTCGGGCCCGCCTACCGCCTCTTCTACGAAACCCCGGTGCATCTGGTGCGCGGCGAGGGCGTCCACCTCTACGACGCGGCGGGACAGGCCTATCTCGACTGCTACAACAACGTGGCCTCGGTCGGCCATTGCCACCCCCGCGTGGTCGAAGCGATGGCCGCACAGGCCGCGATGCTGGCCACGCATACCCGCTACCTGCACGACGGCATCCTCGCCTATGCCGACCGCCTTCTGGCGCTGTTCCCGCCGGACCTGTCCCACGTCATGTTCACCTGCACCGGGTCCGAGGCGAACGATCTGGCGCTGCGCATCGCCCGTGCCGCAACCGGCGGGACCGGGGTGATCGTCACCGGCAACGCCTATCACGGCGTCACCCTCGCCACCGCCGAGATGTCGATGTCGATCGGCCCCGCCGTCGCCCCCGGCCCGACGGTCTTTCCGATCCCCGCCCCTTCAGGCGAAAATTACCCGCAGGGCGTCGCCAGTGGCTTTGCCGGTGCCGTGAATGACGCCTGCGACCGAATGCAGGCGCAGGGCATAAGGCCCGCCCTCCTGATCGTCGACACGATCTTCTCTTCGGATGGGGTCTATCCTGACCCCGCAGGCTTCCTCGCCCCTGCCGCCGCTGCGATCCGGTCACGGGGCGGCCTCTTCCTCGCCGACGAGGTCCAGCCCGGCTTCGGCCGCACCGGCAGCCATTTCTGGGGCTTCCAGCGCCACGGTGTGATCCCCGACATGGTCTCGATGGGCAAGCCGATGGGCAACGGCTACCCGCTGGCCGGTCTGGTCATGAGGCCCGAAACCATCGCCGAGTTCGGCGCGAAGGCGCGCTACTTCAATACTTTCGGCGGCAATGCCGTCGCCGCCGCCGTGGGTCTTGCCGTCCTTGACGTGATCCGCGACGAAGGCCTGCAGGAGAATGCCGCCACGGTCGGCGCAGCCTTCACCCAGGATCTGAGGACCCTTGCGCAACGCCATGAAAGCCTTGGTGAAACCCGCAGCGTGGGCCTCTTCATCGGCCAGACCATCTTGACCGACGGCGAGCCCGACCCGGTCCGTACCGCGCGGCTGGTGAACGGCTTGCGCGACAACCACATCCTGATCAGCTCGACCGGCCCCCGTGGCGACAGCCTGAAGATCCGGCCGCCGCTTCCGTTCAGCCTTGCCAATGTCGATCAGTTTCTCACCACGCTGGACAAGCTCATCGCAACCCTCTGAGGCGGCGGTCCGTCACCTCATTTCATGTCCGAAAGTATCCTCTGGGTATGCCGATGGTTTCGCCACCGGTTCGAGAAACCGGCGGCATGGGGGGGCGAAGCGCCCCTAAGCGCCGAGCCGGTTGGCCGAAGGCCAGAGGCGAGACAAAAAGTCTTCGCGCGTCAGCGCTCAATTCCATAACCGCCCCAATCTGCTCTGCGGTCAAAAGGTTAAGCAAAACTTGACCGCCCACAATCAAGCCATTGATTTCAAAGGCATCGATAGTCTGCCCACACGTGGGCACTAGCCCAGCGCATAGCCCGCGCCGCGCACCGTCCGCACCGGATCAGCCCCGCCATGCAGCATCAGCGACTTCCGCAGCCGCCCCACATGCACGTCCACCGTCCGGGTATCAACGTAGATGTCCCGCCCCCACACGAGGTCCAGAAGCTGCTCGCGGGAAAACACCCGCCCCGGCCGCTCCATCAGCGTGACCAAGAGCTTGAACTCGGTCGGCCCCAGCTTCAGCACCTTCTCGCCCCGGTAGACCCGGTGGCTTTCCGGATCAAGCCGGATATCCTCGTGCTCCAGGACCACCCCGGCGGTCGAGGGCCGCACCCGCCTGAGCTGCGCTCGGGCGCGAGCCATCAGTTCCAGCACCGAATAGGGCTTCACCACGTAGTCGTCCGCCCCGGTTTCCAGCCCCCGGATCCGGTCCACCTCCTCGGCCCGCGCCGACAGCATGATGATCGGGATGCCCCGCGTCTCGGGCCGCATCTTCAGCCGGCGGCAGACCTCGATCCCCGAGACCTTCGGCATCATCCAGTCGAGGATGATGATGTCGGGGTCCTCCTCGTCGACCAGGACCATCGCATCCTCGCCGTTGTCGGCCTGCGTCACCGCAAAGCCCTCGGCTTCCAGGTTGTAGGCCAGCACTGTCCGCTGCGCCGGTTCGTCCTCGACCAGAAGCACCCTCGGCTGTCCGCTGCGTGCCATCTCAGGCCCCCGTTCCGGTGCTGTCGACCTTGGGCCGTTCATCCCCCGGCAGGCTGCCGGTGACGAGGTAGATCACCTGCTCGGCCACAGCCGTCGCGTGATCGCCCACCCGCTCGATGTTCTTGGCGATGAAATGCAAGTGCATGCAGGGCCCGATGTTGCGCGGGTCCTCCATCATGTGGGTCAGGAACTCGCGGAAGATCGAGTTGTACATCTGGTCGATGTCGCGATCCCGCTTGCGGACGTCCTCGGCCAGTTTCACGTCGCGGCGGATATGGGCGTCGAGCGCGTCGGTCAGCATCTGAACCACCGCCCGCGCCAGCCGCCGGATCGACCCCGAGGCCCCTGCGACCGGTGTCATCTGCGCCAGGACCGCCGTCCGTTTCGCGAGATTCTTCGCGTAATCCCCCGCCCGCTCAAGTGCTGCGGCGATCTTCATCACCGTCAGCACCGTGCGCAGATCGCCGGCCGTCGGCCCCCGCAGCGCCAGAAGCATCGCGCATTTGGTGTTGATCTCGTCTTCCAGCGCATCGATGGCGGCGTCCCCGGCCCGCACCCGGGCGGCAAGGTCCTCGTCACGGGTGTCCAGCGCCTCGGCGGCGTCCAGAAGCGCCGTCTCGACCAGCCCGCCCATCCGCATGACCAGCGCCTGCGCCGCCTCCAGATCCCGGTCGAAGGCCGTCAGGATATGTGCGGTGTTCATCGCTCTTGCTCCTTCAGCCGATGCGGCCGGTGATGTAGGCCTCGGTGCGGGGGTCCTTCGGGTTGGTGAAGATCGCCGGCGTGTCGCCGTACTCGACGAGGTTGCCAAGGTGGAAGAACGCCGTCTTCTGG
>JBIJDO010000142.1:0-6703 GCA_044344105.1 Tabrizicola sp. | reverse complement strand
CAATGCGTGGCGATTGCCCGCACGGCGACCTTTCCCTCCAAGCTCGTCATCATGGATGAGCCGACAGCCGCTCTGGGCGTTCAGGAAACGGCGCAGGTCGAGAACATCATCCGCGGCCTGAAAGCGCGGGGCATCCCGATGATCCTGATCAGCCACAACCTGCGTCAGGTCTTCGATCTGGTGGACCGGATCGTCGTCTTCCGCCGGGGCCGGATCGTGGCCAACCTGAAGCGCGAAGAAACCGACGGCAACGACATCGTGTCCTACATCACCGGGGTCAAGGGCGGACAGGAAACTGTTCAGGCGTAAGGTTTCCCTGAGTGCCTCCCCACAATCTTGCAGTTGCGCCCTGGTCGGGCGTCACGCCATAACGGCGAAAATCACGGGCCCGCGGACCCAAAACATAAGGACCTACCATGCTGAAAGTTGGCCTTCTTGGTGCCGGTCGGATTGCCGGAGTGCATGCGACCGCGATCACTTCGCATCCGGGCTCGACCCTGGTTGCGGTGTCGGACATCAATGCCGATGCGGCGGCAAAACTGGCGGCCGCCTATGGTGCCGAGGCGCGCGCCACCGATGCGATCCTGGCCGATCCCGCCATCGACGCGGTGCTGATCGCCACCTCGACCGATACGCATTCCGACCTGATCGAACGGGCGACGGCGGCCGGAAAGGCCGTTCTGTGCGAAAAGCCGGTGGACCTCAGTCTTGCCCGTGCGCAGGCTTGCCAGAAGGCCGTCGCCTCCAGCGGCCGGCCGGTGATGATCGGCTTCAACCGGCGCTTCGATCCGAACTTTGCCGGGCTGAAGGACGCTCTCGACCGGGGCGAGATCGGCAAGCCCGAGCTTCTGTCGATCACCTCCTTCGACCCCGCGCCGCCGCCGGTCGCTTATGTCAAGGTGTCGGGCGGGCTGTTCCGCGACATGATGATCCATGACTTCGACATGGCGAACTTCCTGATGGGCGCGCTGCCGGTGACGGTGTCCGCCGTCGGTACCTCGATCGTCGATCCGGCCATCGGACAGGCGGGTGATGTCGATACGGCAGTGGTGACCCTGACCTATGCCGACGGTCGGATCGCGGTGATCAAGAACTCGCGCCGGGCCGCCTATGGCTATGACCAGCGGGTGGAGCTTCTGGGGTCGGAGGGGCTGCTGCAGGCGCGCAACGTGCTGGAGTCGACGGTGGTCAAGGCGACGAAGGCCGGTGTCACCGAAGCCAAACCGATGCATTTCTTCCTCGAACGCTACATGAGCGCCTACCGCACGGAATGGGCGGCCTTTGTCGCCGCCGTCACCGAAGGCGCGGCGATCCCTGTAACGCTTGCGGATGGCGTGGCCGCACTTGCGATGGCGGAAGCGGCGACCCTGTCCGCCAAGACCGGCGCGCCGGTCAAGATGGCAAGCGTCATGGCCTGAGCCAGGGGGTCAGGCCCCTGTCGTCGCTCCGGGACCAGAGACCGGCGCGAGGGGACCGATGTCTTCGGACGCCACCTCGTGCAGCAGCGCGAGGACGCTGGAAACGAAGTGGTCCGCAGTCAGACGGCCCTTCTCGGCAGTCGCGAGATGGGCCTCGCCCACCACCCCGGCGGGGTTCAGGTCCGACGACACCCAACCCCGGGCGACCGCACCGATCGGCGGGATCGACGCGGCTTCGGCAGTCGAGCGAAAGTCGCGCGCAGCCGTCATGTCCACCGTCTCCGGGCGGAAATGCAGGAGAAGCGAGGTCTCCATGTCGCCGCCATGGATGCCGAACCGCTCTTCCTGAGCCGAATAGACGCCGGGCGGCAAGCCATGCGCGCCCCAGCCAAGGCGCACCGCCAGCATCCCGGCCTGCACCCGCAATTCGCGCGCCAGGATCGAGATCAGGTCGGCATTGCCGCCATGGCTGTTGAGGATGACGATCTTGCGCACCCCTGCGCGGGCGACGGACAGGCCGATCTCGGTCCAGGCCGCCAGGGCGGTTGTCGCGGTCAAGGTCAGCGTGCCCGATGCCCAGAGATGTTCGTTCGACTTGCCGACCGCCATGACCGGCAGGATGCGCAGGTCCAGGTCGTCGGGCGCGCGGGCCGCCAGCAAGGCGCAGAGATGGGTGTTGATGATCGTGTCGGTCCCGACCGGGAGGTGCGGCCCGTGCTGTTCGACCGCCGCGGTCGGCAGGATAGCAATCGTGCGCATCGGGTCGACACCGGCAAAGTCGGGCGCGCGCAGGTCGGCCCAGAAACGGGCGGTCATTCGGCGGCCTCGGTCTGCAGGCGGGCCGGTTCGGACAGGGGCACGGGCACCTTGCGGCCGATCAGCCGGTCCATCTGCCCCGCCACCCGAAGCAGATGGGCACGGCGGCTGTCCGGGGTGGAACTGTCCATCAGATAATGCGCCGCGAAGGCCCGGCGGTGGCGCGGGGTCAGCAGCAGCCCGACCCCCCGCGACAAGGTGCGCTTGCCGGGCGCGCCGACGAAGAAGGTCAGCCAGCGGCTGGCCCCGCAGGTGGTGAAGATGCCGAGCCTGCGGATATGGCGCAAGCCGGGCCGGATCGTCCGGTTCGCCCCGTCCGGCATCAGGAAGGCCACGTCGGGCAACAGCACCCGGTCAAGCCAGCCCTTCAGCATTGCGGGCAGGCCGTACCACCAGGTCGGATATATGAAGATCAGCGTGTCGCACCAGCGGATGTCTTCGACCTCGCGGCCGACCGGAGCGCAGTTGCCGGGACAGTCCAGATAGCCCGACCACTCTGCATCCGTCAGGATCGGGTTGAACCCGCTGGCATAAAGGTCATGCACCCGGACCTCCGCCCCGGCGGAAGCCAGCTTTGCCAGCACCAGATCGCGCACGGCGGCGGTAAAGCTTTGTGGCGACGGGTGGCAGTAGACGACCAGAGCGCGCATCAGAACTGCTCCATCTTCCGTTGCACGCGGGCGAGATAGTCGGCGCGCTGGCGCTGGTCGGCACGATTCATGTCGTAGAGCGCCATGTAGAGAAACCTATCCGGTTGGCAGGCATGACGGAAGGCCCGCCCCATGACCTTGCGCGGCGGATCTCCGGCCAGGAACGCCCGCATCCGGCTGGCCCCGTAGGTGGAAACGCTGGCAAGCTTGCGGATATGCGTCATTGCCGGTTTCACCCGGCCCGCGTCCAGCCGGAAGGTGATGCCGGGCAGAAACACCCGGTCGGTATAGCCTTTCAGGATCGCCGGAAAGCCGAAGTTCCAGACCGGATGCACGAAGACCAGTGCCTCTGCCGCACGCAGGCGGTCAATGTGGTCCTGCACCGGACGGGTGTTGGTCGCGAGGTCATGATAGCCGCGCCGTTCCTCGGCCCGCATCACAGGATCGAACCCCTCGGCATAGAGGTCGCAGAGGTCCACCTCCCATCCCCGCGCGGTCAGCGTGCCGGTAACCGTGTCCCGCAACGCGGCGGCAAAGCTTTCGCCGCAGGGATGGGCATAAAGGACCAGCGCGCGTATTGTCATGGGCCGGGCGTCATCCCGGCATAGGCATACATGCCGCGATAGTCCCAGTCCGGCACGTCCCAGGCGATCATCTTGCCGGGGTTCAGGAGGCCCTTCGGATCGGCCTGGCGCTTGAAGTCAAGCTGCGTCGCGTCGGTCGCCTGCCGTCCGCCTTCCTCCAGCGTATAGCGGTGCGGGTTGAAGACATGGCAGCCCATCGCCTCGTGCGCAGCCACGATCTCGTCCAGCCGCGCCTCGCTGGTGAACCTGACCAGCGTCAGCCCGGCAAAGGCCATCCTGCCGCCCATGCGCATCGCTTCCAGATGCTGGATCAGCTCGCCCGGAAAGGCGGCGCGGATGGCGGCGATCTTCTCTTCATAGACCCCGGGGCCGTAACCGACCTGCAGATAGGTGATCGACGGATCGACCTTCAGCGCCCGCAGCGTGGTGTGGTTCCAGCCGTATTCGTAGACCGGACCCGGTTCCTTGGCCCACTTGGTCTCGTCGCTGCGATAGATCAGGGCCGCGCCGGGATAGCGGGCAAGAAAGGTCAGGAACCCGTCCATCGACTGCGGCGCGATCATCAGGCCCAGAAGCGTGTCCTTGTCCGTCACATGCGGGGCGATGCGGCCGAAATAGGCGCTTGCCGTCGGTGCCTCATAGACCGAGATCAGCTTTTTCAGGATGCCGTCCTCATGGCCCAGATCGCCTGCCAGCCTGACCGCCGAGGCAAAGTCGCGGTGGGTCACAAGGATTTCCACCCAGTCATAGGCCGGGGCCAGCGGCATTTCGACTTCGGTGATGATGCCGTTGGTGCCATAGGCATGGCTGACGCGGTGCAACTCCTCGCCGGTAAAGTCGTGGACCTGCGGGACCGCTTCCGCCGTGACGACCCGCAGCCGCAGGATGTTGCCAAGGTCGCGCAGCACGCCCCAGGTGCAGGACCCGACGCCGCCCGAACCGCCCGCGATGAAGCCGCCGATGGTGGCCGTGGCATGGGTCGAGGGGTGCATCCGCAGTTCCTGCCCCGACTGCGCACGGGTTGCAGCATCGAGGTCGCGGATCAGGCAGCCCGGTTCGACAACCACGCGACCGGGATGGATCGCCTTTACTGCAGTCATATTCTTCATGTGCAGGATGATCCCGCCTTTCATGGGCATTGCCTGACCATAGTTGCCGGTCCCCGCGCCGCGCACGGTCACCGGCACATCATGGGCATGGGCTGCGGCCAGCACTTCGATCACTTCGGCCTCGGTGCGGGGCGAGACGACGAAATCGGCCGTCAGATGGTCCATCCGGGCCTTCAGGACCGGCGAGTACCAGAAGAAATCCCGGCTTTTCGCGCGGACCGAGATCGGGTTCTCGTCGATCTCAAGGTGGCCGAGCGCGGCTTTCAGGGCGGCGGTGTTCATGCGGTCCTCATCAGGTCGTCAAGCTCGGCATAGTCGGGAAGGCTGCGGTCGATGGCAGCGCCACCACGCAGGACGGTGCGGTCGGATTGCGGGCGCGAGAAAAGTTCGGTCCAGCTGCGGGCGCGGAAGATCACAAGATCGGCAGGCGCGCCCGGCATCAGCGAGGGCGGGTCAAAGCCGCAGAGTTCGGCAGGCGTGGTCAGCACGGATTGCACCCAGGCTTCAGCAGAATGGTCCAGATGCGCGATCCGCGTCGCTTCGCGCAGCACCTCGACCATGTCGAGATCGCCATAGGCATAGAACGGGTCGCGGGTGTTGTCGCTGGCGAAGGCCACCGGAATGTCCCGCGCCCGCGCCTCGTGCACCAGCGTGACGCCCCGGTTGCGCGGGGTGCGGCCGGGTTGGCGGTCCTGCAGGTAGAGATTGCACATCGGCAGGCTGACGATCCCGACGCCCGCCTTCGCGCAGAGGTCAAGGGTCCGCAGCGCCTCGGCCTCGGGCATTGTTGAAAGCGAACAGCAGTGCCCCGCCACGACACGGCCCCCGAAACCGGTCTCCAGCACGGCCTCGGCAATCTGCGCCAAGGTGTTGACGGCAGGGTTCATCGTCTCGTCAGCGTGGAAATCCGCATCCAGCCCCCGCGCGCCTGCCAGATCGAAGAACCGCCGCAGCCGCGCGGGCATGTCCGGCATCGGATAGGTGAAAAGCCCCAGCACCCCTTGATGCGCCGCGACCCGATCGGCCAGCGCCACAAAGCCTTGGTCAAGGACCAGATCGCAGCCCGCCAGCGACGCCGCCTGCAGGTCGATCCGCCCGGCCCATTCGTCGCGCAACTGGGAGAACAGCGGCCAGGAAATGCCATCCTGCGGCGGAACGCTGTCCAGATGCGTGCGGATCGCACGGGTGCCATGGGCATGGGCCGACCGCAGCGCAAACTCCATCCGTCGGCGCAGGTCGGCGGCGGACCAGTTCCGGTCGCGGTCCGCCCCTGCCGCCGCCAAAGCGCCGGGAAACGTCCCGTCCGGGTTCGGACTGCGGCCCCAGATCTGCCCCTTGTCGAGGTGGGTATGCATGTCGACAAAGGCGGGCAGGATGAGCGCCCCTATCAGGTCGATCTCTGCGGCACCGGGAACCGGTTCGGCGAGCCGCCCGCCCGCTACAGTCAAATCCATGCGGATCAGGTCGCCCGGCTGGCCCAGAAGACAGGCCGGAACGCTCGCGTTCTTCAGGCAGACAGGGCCGTCCGGCAGATGCAGGGTCATGTTTCCCGCCGGATCGCGCTTTCGTGCCATTTGCGCAGGGCGAACCAGGACACGAAGCTCGTCAGCGCGAAGATCGCCACGCCCACGACCGCAATCAAGGCAAGCGCCGCGAACATGCGCGGAATGTTCAGCCGGTACGACGCCTCAAGGATGCGGAACGCCAGCCCGGACCCCGCGCCGCCCGTGCCCACGACATATTCCGCGACGATCGCACCGATCAGGGCCAGCCCCCCGGCAATCCGCAACCCGCCAAGGAAATAGGGCAGGGCCGAGGGCAACTGCAGGAAGATCAGCTTCTGCCAGCGACTGGCCCCGTAGATCGAGAAGAGGTCGCGCAGGTTGTGGTCGGTGGATTTCAGGCCGAGCGTGGTGTTGGACAGGATCGGGAAGAACGCGACGATCCAGGCACAGATCAGGACGCGCGCGGTCGGGTCCTTCACGTAGATGAAGATCAACGGCGCGATCGAGACGATGGGCGTGACCTGCAGGATCACCGCGTAAGGATAGAAGACCAGCTCGGCAAAGCGGCTCTGGTTGAACAGGATCGCGAGAAGCACGCCGCCGACCACCGCGACTGCCAGC
>JBIJDO010000023.1:0-15933 GCA_044344105.1 Tabrizicola sp. | reverse complement strand
TCGCCCATGTGCTGGTCAACAAATACGCGGATCATCTGTCCAAATACAGTGGCTGGATGCAAGGCGATGTCGATGCCGAGCGTCACGGGTCCTGCACTCTGGTCTGCACGTTTGCGGCCATACTCGATGAGCTTGTGACGATCGAGGTGCCCGATCTTCTCTTTCCCGAGGTCGCGCTTCAGCGTCGCGAGTGTCGCCGCCCCGGCTCGCGTCGGGGTGGTTTCCCAACGGCGCACATATCGGCTATATGAAGGTCAACCAGGTCACCGAAAGTGTGCAGGCGCGCCATGGACGATCGGTTGGGCGGCAGCCCCTGATCGACGAGGGTCTCGGCTGGGGCAGCGCCCATTTCTGGGCGTCGTCACGGCGCGAGGCGCATCTCGCTCGCGTGAGCCACCCTTCCGTCCGATTTGGACCCGGTACGCACCGGAGGGAAGCTTGGTGATCGAGGCCATTTTCGTGTTCGATATGTGTGTGAGTTGAGTCGTCGAAACAGGGGATATTGGGGGATATCAGGGCGTAGTCTGGCGTGGACACCACTCATGCCAACGGATTGAAGATACAAGAAAAATGACAGAAAATCAATCACATAGACTATCGGTTGCGCCCATGATGGACTGGACCGACCGGCATTGCAGGGTCTTTCACCGGCAGATGACGCGACGGGCGATGCTCTACACCGAAATGGTCACGGCCGCCGCGATCGTTCATGGTCCGAAGCCCCGTCTTCTTGGCCATTCCCCGGTCGAGCATCCCCTGGCCTTGCAGCTTGGCGGGTCGGACCCGGGCGAACTGGCGCAGGCGGTAAGGATTGCCGGACCCTGGGCCTTTGACGAGGTCAACCTGAACTGCGGCTGCCCGTCGGACCGTGTCCAGTCCGGCTGTTTCGGCGCGGTGCTGATGGAACGCCCAGAGCTTGTCGCCGATTGCGTCCGGGCGATGCAGGCGGAAACCGAACGTCCTGTGACTGTCAAGTGCCGGATCGGCGTTGACGATCAGGACCCCGAGACCGTGCTGCCGCATTTCATCGACACCCTCGCCGGTGCCGGGGTCCGCCACATCATCATCCATGCCCGCAAGGCCTGGCTGAAAGGCCTTTCCCCCAAGGAGAACCGCGAGATACCGCCCCTCGACCATGACCTCGTGGTCCGGATGAAGGCGCGGTTCCCCGACCTGACCATCTCGATCAACGGCGGCATCACCAGCCTTGCACAGGCCAGAACCTTGCTTGAAGCCGGCCTCGACGGTGTCATGCTTGGCCGTGCCGCCTATCACGACCCGGCCTCGGTCCTGATCGGGGCGGACGCGCTCTGGGGCGACGCTTTCGCACCCGACCCGGTCTCGGTCGCCAACGCCATGCGGCCCTACATCGCCGACCATCTGGCCCAGGGTGGCCGTCTGCACCAGATCACCCGGCACATGCTGGGCCTCTTCACCGGGCGTCCGGGCGCGCGGGGCTGGCGGCGCGTCCTTGCCGAACGCGCCAGCCGCGACGGGGCCGGGCTCGACGTTCTTGACGACGCCCTGGCCGAACTTCAGGCCAGGGCTGCCTGACGCGGGATCAGAAGCGACAGGACCAGCGCGATCAGCCCGCAGACCGCAATCGCCCCCAGCATCGGCACCACCGTCCCGTCCAGGAACGCCCCCGCCGCGGCCACCAGAAGGCCCGCAGCCACCATTTGCATCGTTCCGCCCAGCGACGAGGCAAGCCCCGCGATCTCGCCATGCGCCTCGAGCGCCTGCACCTGCGCCGTGGGCAGGATGACCCCCAGGAACATGTTGCCGATGAAGAGCGTCGCTACCGTCACCGGCAGGCTTGCCAGACCGGCAAGGCCGAGCCCGAACCCGGTGAAGGTCGCCGCCGCAAAGCCGAGGGTCGCCAGACCGATCATCCGCAGGGTCCCGATCCTAAGCGACAGGGTCGAGGCGAACTGCGAGGCGGCGAAGAACCCGATGGCATTGATCGCGAAGGCGACGGAAAACTGCGTCGGGGTCAGCCCGAATTCCTGCGTGTAGACAAAGGACGCGCTGGCGATGAAGACGAAGAAGCTGGCAAAGGCGAAACCGGCGAGGAAGGTCATCACCATGAACCCCCGGTCGGCCAGAAGGTGCCTTGTGCCGCGCAGGGTGGTCGCCAGATCAAAGTGCTGCCGGTTCGCGTCCGTCAGGGTCTCGGGCACGGCATAGTGGATGAGGAAGAAGCTCAGGCAGGCCGCGATCAGCAGCGCCCAGAAGATCAGCCGCCAGTCGCCGAAGGCCAGAAGACCGGCCCCCGACAGCGGGGCCAAGAGCGGCGAGATGGCGATCACGATCATGATCGTGGACATCATCCTGGTCGCGGCCGGTCCGGTGGCGAGGTCGCGGATCACCGCGCGCAGGACCACCATGTTCGCCGCACCGCCGATGCCCTGGACCATGCGTCCGAGGATCAGCCAGAAGATCGACGGCGCAAGCGCACAGATCACGGTTCCGGCAATGAAGAGCGCCAGCCCGAAGTAGAGGGGCGGCTTCCGTCCGGCCTGATCGGCCCAGGGACCATAGGCCAGCTGCGCCAGACCGAAGGTGATGAAATATCCCACGATCGTCCATTGCACGACCTGCTGGTCCACCGCGAACTCCCGTCCGATCTCGGGCATCGCCGGAAGATACATGTCGATGGCGAAGGGGCCGACGGCGGCCACGAGGCCAAGGATGACGGACATCAGCGTCAGGGAAACGGTGCGGGCCATGCTGGGCCTTTCTATGGACGGGCGTCGGGAAAGACCGAAGGCTTATGCGGACTTGGCCGGAATGGAAAGCTGCGTTCGCGCACAGCTTCCTCACTGGTTTGTGCACACGGCCTTGGCTAGGCTGGCCGCAACCGCGACGCAGGACCTGCCATGCCCGAGCTTTCCGATCTTCTGCCGATGCTCGTCGTTCTCGTGGGGATCGGTGCCTTTGCCGGGGTCATCGGCGGGCTTCTGGGTGTCGGCGGCGGGATCGTCCTCGTTCCGGCCTTCTTCTACGCTCTCGGGCAGCTCGGATATGGCGGCGACCGGCTGATGCAGGTCTGCGTCGCAACCTCGATGGCCACCATCGTCGTCACCTCGCTCCGGTCGGTTGCGGCCCACAACCGCAAGGGCGCGGTCGACTGGGAGGTGCTCCGGACCTGGGGGCCGACCCTGGCCATCGCCTCGGCCCTCGGGACATTCGTGGCCGGTCAGGTCTCCTCGGTCACACTGCAGGCCGTCTTCGGCCTTCTGGCCGGTCTGGCGGGGCTCTGGATGGCCTTCGGGCGCGACCACTGGCGGCTTGGACAGACGATGCCCGGCCAGCCGGTCCGCAGCATGCTGGCGGGCGCAGTCGGCTTCTTTTCCGCCATGATGGGCATCGGCGGCGGCACGTTCGGAGTGCCCCTGATGACGCTCTACGCCATGCCGATCCACCGCGCCGTCGCCACCGCCTCGGGCTTCGGCGTGCTGATCGCGGTGCCTTCGGTCCTGGGCTTCCTTGTCCTGCCCGTCGCCGATGCGCCGCCCTACACGGTCGGGGCGGTGAACCTGCCCGCGTTTCTGGTCGTCATCGGCACCACGCTTCTGACCACGCCCCTCGGCGTCCGCCTCGCCCATGCCATGAACCCAAAACCCCTGAAACGCGCCTTTGCGGTGTTCCTGACGCTCGTGGCACTCAACATGCTGCGCAAGGTTCTGGGGTGGTGACGCCCGCACCGGACCCCGGCTGGCAAAGGATCGGCCCCGATCCTCGGATCGCCGCCTGGGCGGAAGCCGCCCGCGAGGCCGCACGCCAAACCCTTGCCACCACCCCCGAAGACTGGCGCTCCGGCGGCACCTGGTTCGTCGGCGTCGATGTCCTGCCCAACGCCCCTGACGGCGGCATCAACGGCGCGGCCTTCCCCTGGGACGCCCTGCCGCTGGTCCCCGGATCCCTGCACCGCGCCCAGCTTTCCGTGATCCGCCCCGGCTATCCGCAGCCCTCGCCCGAGGAAACCCCCGCCGCCTTTGCCTATCGCCGCGACCGGGATGCAGCACATCTCGACGGTCTCCTCGCCATTGGCCCGTACCGGCGGCGCATGGTCCGGGAACCGCACGCCTGGATCCTCGGCCTGCCCCTGAACGAAACGACCGCTTCACCGCTCGCCGTCTGGGAGGGCAGCCATGCGCTGATCCGGGCCGCCCTTCTCAAGGCTCTCGAACCCCATCCGCCCGAAACCTGGGCCGACATCGATATCACCAACGCCTACCGGTCCGCTCGCCGCGAGGTCTTTGCCACCTGCCGCCGGATCGAGATTCCCGCCATGCCTGGCGAAGCCACGCTCCTCCACCGCCTGACCCTCCACGGTGTCGCACCCTGGAAACCGGACGACAGCGCCCCGCCCGAAGGCCGGATGATCGCCTATTTCAGGCCGCAACTGGCATCCGTGAAGACCTGGCTCACCGCACCATGATTTGCCCTTTTGCGAAATACTCTCGGGGGGTTCGGGGGGCGAAGCGCCCCCGACGGAGCCAAGCGGGCGCAAGTCCCGCGCAGGCGACCCAGGGCATTCGTGCCGTCAGGCACTCGATCTGATCAACGCTCCAGCCGGGCCATCCGCCCGCCCCGCCGCCTTGCCAGCTGCGGCGCGCGTCCGGGCAACTCGGCCATGACCGCATCGCGCGCTTCGGGTGTCAGCTTCGACCAGCCGCTGATTTCTTCGATGGTGCGCAGGCAACCGACGCAGAGCCGTGCCTCGGGATGCACGACGCACAGCTTGACGCAGGGACTTGCGATCTCGTCGCGTTTCCAGACTTCGTCCTTCACGGCGTCCGCCTCATCATCAATCCCTGGCAAGATGGGCCATCCGGTCCAGCGCGCCTTGCAGGATATATCCCGCCGCCACCTGGTCGATCACTGCTTTCCGACGCTTTCGTGACGTATCCGCCTCCAGCAGTGCCCTTTCCGCCGCAACCGTCGACAGGCGCTCGTCCCAGTAAGAGATCGGGAGTGCGGTCAGCTTCTCCAGATTGCGCGCGAAGGCCTGCGTCGCCTGCACCCGCGGCCCGGTCGATCCGTCCATGTTCAGGGGCAGGCCCAGCACGATCCCCACCGCACCGCGGTCCTGCAGCAGGGCCAGCAGCACCCCGGCATCCAGCGTGAACTTCTCGCGCCGTATGACCTGGATCGGCGTCGCAACCTGCCGCCGGAGGTCCGACAGCGCGACGCCGATGGTCTTGTCGCCCAGATCAAGACCGGCAATCGCCCGGTTCGGCGGCAGGACCGCGACGAAGTCCTCGACCGTGCTGCAGATCACGGGTTCAGTCCGGTTTCGACGGCGGCAAGGCGCAGGAACGACAATTCCGCCGGTCGGCCCTCGAACTTCGCCTTTGCCTCGTCATAGATCGCCTGCGCGTCCGGCAGCCGTTCCAGCACCGCAAGCGACCGGATCAGCCGGTTCCAGTCCTCCACCGTGCCGCCCTCGTTGGCCAGCCGGTCCGACAGTTGCTTGACCATGCCCTCGATCATCGCCTGCCGCTCTTGCGGCGTCATGTCCTGGGCGGCCGCCATGTCCCCCGCGTTCGGGCCCGGCGCTGCGGACCGAACGGGCAGGGCATAGCGGATGCCGGCCAGGTCCGCGACTTCGCCGATCCGTTCGCGCACCGTGGCAACCCAGGGCGCGCCCTCCGTCCCGGCTTCCGCAATCGGGCGCCAGAACCGGAACGCCTGGTCGAAGCGACCGCCCTGCAGGAACATCTCGCCGACCAGATAGCGCGCCAGCTCGTTGCCCATGTCGCGCCGCAGGCTTTCGCGCAAGGCCGCCTCGGCCTCGGGAGAAACATATCCCCCGGCTTCGACGACCAGCGCCAGGGCAAGGTTGGCATGGTCGTTGGCGGTCGCGTCCTGGCCGACGACCGCCAGAAGCCGCTCCTGGACCCGCACGGCTTCCTGCACGTTTTCAGCCCCGAACGCCCCGGCGAACCGCGCCCGCAGCGCGACCGGATCCGTCTCGCCGGGCAACTCGGCCGCAAGCCTGGCATCCAGCCCGGCATCCCGCGCACGGCCAAGGCGGCCAAGCTCGGCCTCCTGGCCGGGCCGCGCCGCCATTCCCGCATCCAGATCCGCCAGGCGCGGAGCCAGCGCCATGTCCGGATAGCCGGGGGCGCCAAGACCCCAGTAGGCCGCCAGCGCACCGGGCAGGACCAGGGCGGCGATGAACGCCGTCACCGGCCCGCGCCCGATGCGCCTTCCGGACGCAGGCGCGTCCCGCAAGGCCCGGTCGGCCTCGATCACCCGCCTGCCGATCTCGGCCCGAAGCCGCTCGGCTTCCTCCGGCCCGATCGTGCCACGGTCCAGATCGCGCGCAACCTCGGCCAGCTGGTCCTTGTAGACGGCAAGATCGGCCGAGGCCCCGCCCGGCAGGCCCTCTGCCGCCCCGGACCGGCGCAGCGCCGCGACCAGAACCGCCACCACCGCGCCTGCAAGGCCGAGTGCAACCAACCAGAACTGCCAGTCCGTCATGTCCAACCTGCCAGTGTCAGCCCGATGCGGTCTCGACATAGTCGCTAAAGCACCGCCAAGAAAGAGGCATTCAGCCGCAACCCGGCCATCCCGGCCGCGCGGCCTCCGCCGCACCGGCACCTGCCGGACCGAATGTCGCAATTTTCCCGATTGTGCCGCACCGAGGTGCGGCTATAACCCGCAACCGATCCAAGACACATCTGCCGCACCCCGACCGCCCCGTCCGACGAAGAGGCCCCGATGAAGCGCTATTCGGTCTTTGCCATCGCCCGCGAGGCAGTCCGCCATCACATGGGCTGGGAACGCGCCTGGGCCTCGTCCGAGCCGAAGGCGTCCTACGACGTGGTCATCGTGGGCGCCGGGGGCCATGGTCTGGCCACCGCCTACTACCTTGGCAAGAACTACGGCATCACCAATGTCGCGGTGATCGAGAAGGGCTGGCTTGGCGGCGGCAACACGGGGCGCAACACCACGATCATCCGCTCGAACTACCTGCAGGACCCCTCCGCCGCGATCTACGAAAAGTCGCGGTCCCTGTATGAAACCCTGTCGCAGGACCTGAACTACAACGTCATGTTCTCCCCCCGCGGCGTGATGATGCTGGCCCAGACCCACCACGAGGTGCGCGGTTACCTCCGAACCCAGCACGCCAACGCCCTGCAGGGGGTGGCCACCGAATTCATCACCCCCCAGCGGGTGAAGGAGCTCTGCCCGATCCTCAACATCGACGGCCCGCGCTACCCCGTCCTCGGCGCGCTCTGGCAGGCGCGTGGCGGCACCGGGCGGCACGACGCCGTCGCCTGGGGCTATGCGCGGGCGTGCAGCGCCATGGGGATGCACATCATCCAGAACTGCGAGGTCAAGGGCGTACGGTCCGAAGGTGGCCAGGTGACCGGCGTGGACACGACGAAGGGCTTCATCGGCACGAAAAAGCTCGGGATGGTCGTCGCCGGCCACTCCGGCCAGTTGGCCGAAATGGCGGGCTTCCGCCTGCCGATCGAGGCCGTCGCCCTGCAGGCGCTGGTCAGTGAACCGATCAAACCCTGCATGGATGTGGTGGTCATGGCCAACACCGTCCACGGCTACATGTCGCAGTCCGACAAGGGCGAGATGGTGATCGGCGGCGGCACCGACGGCTTCAACAACTACACCCAGCGCGGGTCGTTCCACCACATCGAGGAGACGCTCCGCGCCCTGGTCGAGACCTTCCCGATCATCTCGCGCCTCAAGATGCTCCGCCAGTGGGGCGGCATCGTCGACATGACCGGCGACCGCTCGCCGCTCATTTCCAAGACCCCCCTCGGCAACTGCTTCATCAACTGCGGCTGGGGCACCGGCGGCTTCAAGGCGATCCCCGGCTCCGGCTGGGCGATGGCGGAACTGATGGCCAAAGGCGAGCCGGGTCCGCTGGCCGAGGCCTTCAACATGTGGCGCTTCAGGGAAGGCCGGTTCATCGACGAATCCGTCGCCGCCGGGGTGGCGCACTGATGCCCCGTCGGGTTGCGCCTTGCCGACACGGGGGACGCCGCAATGCGTGACCTCGGGGTTGCCGCGATTCGCAGGGCGCACCGGCTGGACGGTCCCTTCCTCCAGATGCTCATGAACGCCACCCATGACCACCACCAGGGCCGCGTCTTCCTGGTGCAGGTCGGCGCGGGCGACGGCGAGGCCGGGCTGCCGCTTCTGCCGCGGTTTCGCGACGACGGCTGGTCGGGTCTCCTGATCGAGCCGCATCCCGACCATTTCGCCCGGCTCGACGCGCTTCATGCCGACAGCGAACGGGTCGCGGTGCTGAACCTCGGGATTTCCGACGCCTCGGCCAATCTCGTCCTCTACAGTCTGTCGCCCGAAGCCGATGCGCGCCTGCCCCGCGGGCGGGCTTCGCTGATCCGCGACCGGATCGCCGCACCGGACCTGGCCGAGACCGATGTCCGGGGAACCGAAGTCCCCTTCCTGCGCATGGATACCGTGCTCGGCGAACTTGGCATCGACTCCGCCCAGCTTGTCGTGATCAATGCCGGCGGGCACGAGGAACAGGTCCTGCGCGGCTTTGATCTGGCGTCGCTCGATCCCTCGCTGGTCCTGGTCGCCTCGACGCCCGGCCCTGCGGCGGACGCCGCCTGCGTCCTGGCGCTGGCGGCCGCCGGACTGCAGCCCTTTCGGATCGACAAATGGCTGGCCGGGATCGCGCCCGACCGTCTGTCCATCCCCCTGGACGAGCTTCTGACCTTCTTCCAGAAGGGCGTCGGCGTCGCGACCGGGGACGCCGGATGATCGTGTTTCACCCTTCGCTACGGAACCTTCCGCCATGCTGATCCTCGAATGTCCCTATTGCGGCGTGATGGCCGAAGAGACCGAGCTTTCTCCCGGCTACGAGGCGCATCTGAAACGCTTCGGCCCCGGCTCTTCGGCGGAAGAGTTCGAAAGCTACATGTTCGCGCGGAAGAACCCCAAGGGCGTGCATTTCGAGCGCTGGCGGCACAGCTACGGCTGCGGCAAATGGTTCCTCGCCGCCCGCTGCACCGCCACGCTGGAGGTGTTCGGGACCTACCCCGCGCAGGTCTCCGGACCCCCGCCGGAGATCATTGCAAGGATCCGGGCCCGCCGCCCGGACTGGTCGCCGACATGACCCGGCAGCCCCCCCACCCATCCTCCCCCACCAGGGGGGAGGGGCCTGTCGCGCCAACCAGCACGTCCGGTTCCCAATTCTTCACCGCCGCCTCCACCCGCGCCTCCCTCCCCCCGACGTGGGGGAGGGCAGGGGTGGGGGGGCACGCCGTCGCAGGACCTTCCCCATGAGCACGCGCCTCGCCAAGGGCGGCCGGTTGATCAACCGCGCAGCACCCGTCGAATTTTCCTTCAACGGCAAGCGCTTGCGCGGCTTCCAGGGCGACACCCTGGCTGCCGGCCTCTTGGCCAACGACCAGATGCTGGTTGGCCGCAGCTTCAAGTATCACCGCCCGCGCGGGATTGTCGCCTCGGGGCCGGAAGAACCGAACGCCATCGTCAACCTCGGCACCGGCGCAAGGCTGGAGCCGAACCAGCGCACGACGACGACCGAGCTATTCGACGGACTGGAGTGCACCTCGCAGAACCACTGGCCCAGCCTCGAATTCGACGTGGGCGTGGTGAACAACTACGCGGCACGCTTTCTGCCCGCGGGCTTCTACTACAAGACCTTCATCCATCCCCGCCCGTTCTGGAAGCATGTCTTCGAGCCGATCATCCGCCGCTCTGCGGGCCTCGGCAAGGCACCGACGCAAGGCGACGCCGACCGCTATGAACAGGCCTATGCCTTCTGCGACGTGCTGGTCGTGGGCGGTGGCGTCGCGGGTCTTTTGGCTGCGAAGGCCGCTGCCGATGCCGGAAGCCGCGTGATCCTCCTGGAACAGGCCCCGACCCTCGGTGGCCGCGCGCCGGTGGACGACGCTGAGATTCAGGGCCAGCCGGTCGAGGACTGGCTCTCCGCCATCGAAGCCGATCTCGCCGCCCGCGACAACGTCACCATCCGCACCCGCACCTGTGCGGCCGGCGTCTATGACCACGGCTATGTCCTCGCCGACGAACGGGTCGCCGACCACACCCCCGGCGACGGGCGGCCAAAGCACCGGCTCTGGCGCATCCGGGCAGGCCGGATCGTCACCGCGACCGGGGCCATCGAGCGGCCCCTCTCCTTTGCGGGCAACGATATCCCCGGCGTGATGCTGGCGGGCGCGGTCCGGGACTATGTGGTGAACTATGCCGTCTCGCCGGGCGACCGCACGGTCGTGGTCACCAACAACGATTCCGCCTACCGGACGGCGCTGGCGCTCAAGGCGGCGGGGCTGGACGTCCCGGTCATCCTTGACGCGCGCGACACGGCAACCGGCCCGCTGCCCGAAGCCGCCCGCGCCGCTGGCATCCGGGTCCTGACCGGCAAGGCCATCGCCAAGGTCCAGGGCAAGAAGCGCGTGACGGGCGTCGCGATCTGCGCCCAGGCGGGCGAGGGCGCGGTGCAGGAGGAAATCCCCTGCGAGGTCGTCGCCATGTCCGGCGGCTGGTCACCGGTCGTCCATCTGTGGAGCCACTGCGGCGGCAAACTCAACTGGGACGAAACCATTTCCGCCTTCACTCCCGATCCCGCCCGCCCGCCGCTGAATCACGATGGTTCGGCGCTGGTCGAGGTGGTCGGAGCCGCCGCCGGCCGCCTCGATCTGCCCGCCATTCTGGAAGGTGTTGCGGAAACAGGCACCCATACGCGCGTTGGTACCAAATCCATACGGAAACCAGACGCAAAACCGACGGCCACACCCTCCGTCGAAATCCCCCCGGTCTGGATCATGCCGCAGGGCGCGCCGATCACCTTGCGCAACAAGATGTGGTTGGACTACCAGAACGACGTCAAGGTCTCCGACGTCCAGCTTGCCTCCCGCGAAGGCTACCAGTCCGTCGAACACACCAAGCGCTACACCACGCTCGGCATGGCGACGGACCAGGGCAAGCTCTCCAACATCAACGGCCTCGCCATCCTCGCCGACAGCCTTGGCGCCGAGATCCCGCAGGTCGGCACCACCACCTTCCGCCCGCCCTACACGCCGGTCACCATCGGCGCGCTGGCGGGGGAAAGCCGGGGCGAGATCTTCCAGCCGCTCCGCCGCACCCCGATGCACGAGAGCCATGAGAAATCAGGTGCTTACTTCGAACCGGTCGGCCTCTGGCGCCGTCCCTACTGCTTCCCTCGGGCAGGCGAGACCCACGAGCAGGCGGTCCACCGCGAAGTGCTGAACACGCGGACAAACCTCGGCCTCCTCGACGCCTCGACCCTTGGCAAGATCATCGTCAAGGGCCCCGACGCGGGCCGCTTCCTCGACATGCTCTACACCGGCGTCATGTCCACGCTGCCGATGGGCAAGTGCCGCTATGGCCTGATGTGCAACGAACAGGGCTTCCTGTCCGATGACGGCGTCGTCGCCCGGATCGACGAGGACACCTGGCTCTGCCACACAACATCTGGTGGGGCCGACCGCATCCATGCCTGGATGGAAGACTGGCTGCAGTGCGAATGGTGGGACTGGCAGGTCTACACCGCAAATGTGACCGAACAGTACGCCCAGGTCGCGGTCGTCGGCCCGAACGCGAGGAAACTCCTGCAAGTTCTTGGCGGCATGGATGTTTCCAGGGAAGCGCTGCCCTTCATGCAATGGGCGGACGGCACGCTTGGCGGCTTCCCGGTGCGGGTCTACCGGATCAGCTTCTCGGGGGAACTCAGTTATGAGATCGCCGTCCCCGCCAGCCATGGCGCCGCGTTCTGGGCCGCCTGCATGGAGGCTGGAAAGGCTTTGGGTGCAATGCCTTACGGGACGGAATGCCTGCATGTCATGCGCGCCGAGAAGGGCTTCATCATGATCGGGGACGAGACGGACGGTACGGTGATACCGCAGGATCTGGGTCTCGACTGGGCGATCTCGAAGAAGAAGGCCGACTACCTTGGTAAACGCGGACAGGAAAGAACCTATCTTTCCAACCCCGACCGCTGGAAACTGGTCGGCTTCGAAACCCTGGACGGATCGGTGATCCCGGACGGTTCCTATATCCTCGCCGAGGGCAGCAACGCCAACGGCCAGCGCAACACGCAAGGGCGGGTGACTTCGACCTACCACTCGCCGACTCTCAAACGCGGCATCGCAATGGGCCTTTTGAAACAAGGGCCTGGCCGGTTGGGCGAGGTGGTGGAGTTCAACACGGTGGCGGGGGGAACCGTCAAGGCGCGGGTCCGCGACGCGGTCTTCTACGACAAGGACGGGGAGAAGCAGAATGTCTGATCCGGTCAGCGCACTGGGTGGCGCCAGCTTTCAGGGTTTTGCCGCCATTCGCGAAATCGGCCCCCTCGGAATGATAACCCTGCGCGCCAAGGGCCTGAAATCGCTGGACAAGGCGATCAAGGCCATTGTCGGCACGAAGGTTCCGGCACAAAGGCGCATCGAAGTGAACGGCGACCGCGCCTGCGGCTGGATGAGCCCGGACGAATATCTCCTGATCCTGCCCTACGGCGAGGTCACAGATGCGCTGGCCAGGCTCGCCAAGTCCCTGGCCGGAGAGCATTATCTTGCCGCGGATGTCTCCGACGCCCGCGCCGTCTTCCGCATCGAGGGCGAGGGGGCGGCGGATGTCCTCTGCAAGCTGTCCCCGGTGGACTTCGACCGGCTGGAACCCGGCGAGCTCCGCCGCACCCGCACGGCGCAGGTCGCGGCGGCAATGTGGCAGCAGGATCAAGGGTTTACACTGGTCTGCTTCCGGTCCGTCGCGGGCTATGTGATGGGTTTGCTGTCACATTCCGCGCAGCCGGGAAGCGAGCTTTAACCGCAAACGGTCCGGGCTTGCGGGCAATAGGTGCGCGTGCCCTTGACCTTGACCGCCTATGTCCCCTTATTCGTCGCGAGCCTTGAAACCAACAGGAGCGACTCCGATGGCCTTCACCCTTCCCGATCTGCCCTATGCCCACGACGCGCTGGCTTCGCTTGGCATGTCGAAGGAAACCCTCGAATACCACCACGACCTGCACCACAAGGCCTATGTCGACAACGGCAACAAGCTGATCGCCGGGACCGAGTGGGAAGCGAAGTCGCTGGAAGACATCATCCGCGGCACCTATCAGGCGGGCGCGGTTGCCCAGAGCGGCATCTTCAACAACGCCTCGCAGCACTGGAACCACAACATGTTCTGGACCTGGATGGGTCCGGGCGAAGGCAAGAAGATGCCGGGAGCCTTGGAAAAGGCGCTGACCGACAGCTTCGGGTCGGTGCAGAAGTTCAAGGACGACTTCTCGGCCGCAGGGGCCGGGCAGTTCGGCGCCGGCTGGTGCTGGCTGGTCAGGGACAAGGACGGTGCGCTCAAGGTCACCAAGACCGAGAACGGCGTCAATCCGCTGTGCTTTGGCCAGAAGGCCCTTCTGGGCTGCGATGTGTGGGAGCATTCCTACTACATCGACTTCCGCAACAAGCGCCCGGCCTACCTGTCGAACTTCCTTGAGAAGCTGGTGAACTGGGAAGCCGTCGCCGCCGGGCTTTGAGGCTGTCCGACATGCAACTTTGGGCCCGCAGCGTGGTTTGCGGGCCAGGTATCAGGCCCCGGCAAAGGCCGACGCCAGGGCGGTTTCAAGCGCCCGGACATCCGTCACGGTCTGGAAATGCTGCTGCAGGGACGGGTCGGCAAAGCCTTCGGCGATGACATGGTCGATCAGCCGCAGCAGGGGCTGCCAGTAACCCTCGACATCCAGAAGCAGGATCGGCTTGCGGTGCAGGCCGATCTGCGCCCAGGTCAGCACCTCGAAGAATTCGTCCAGCGACCCCGCACCCCCCGGCAGGACGACAACCGCGTCCGAGTTCATGAACATCACCTTCTTGCGTTCATGCATGTCCTCGGTCACGACCATCCGGCTCAGGTCGCGTCCTTTCCGTTCCCGGCCCAGAAGATGCGTCGGAATCACCCCCAGCGTCGGCGCGCCTGCGGCAATGGCCGCCTCGGCGACCCCGCCCATCAGACCCACGTCGCCCGCGCCATAGACCAGCCGCCAGCGGTTGCGCGCCAGCATTTCGCCGGTCGCCCTGGCTGCTGCGGCATGGGCCGGGTTCCTGCCCGCGCGCGAACCGCAAAAGACGCAGACAGAGCGAAGTGGCATCCCGAACCCCGAAAATGGTTGCTTTGCCCGGTCATATAGCGATTCCTGATGACAGGAAACGGTCAGCGGCGTGAAGCCGCGGGGGGAACTGGGATGACGGGTTGGAGCGCCTTGGGTCCGGGAACCCGTGTCCTGATCCTTGTGGCCGGGGGCGCGGGAGTGGCCGGAGCGGGTTATCTCGGGTGGCGCGCCTTCCCGTCAGACCCGGTGCCGGTCGCCGGCGCAAGCGATCCGGCCCTGGTCGCGTCAGACCCGGAAACGACCGGCGCGAACGCCGTCGAGCCGCCCGCGCCGGAAGGAGACGCCGCTGCAGGAGACCCTGCCCAGGGGAACGAAACCGCCAGCTTGGCGGGCGACGGGACCGGGCAAGAGGCCGTGGCAACCGCCGACAGCGAACCGATGGCTGCGCCCGGATCCGGGGCACCGGTCATCGATACCTGGCGCGTGGACGGGAATGGCGAGGCGGTCGTCTCGGGCAGCGCCGCTCCGGGTGCAACGGTCGCGGTGCTGGTCGACGGGTCGGTTGTCGCCAGCGGTCCGGCCGCGGGGTCCGGCGAGTTTGCGCTGTTGTTCACCCTGCCGCCAAACCCGAAGCCAAGCCTGATGTGGCTGGAGATGACGCCCGAGGGCGGGACTGCCGTGGCATCGGAAAAGCGTGTGGCCCTTGGCGCGATCAAGGGCCCTGACCTTGCCGTGGCAGAAGCGCCGTCCACGACGGATGCCGGTGCGACGGGGACGGAAGCCCTTGCCGCCGCGCCGACCGAAGCCCCGGCGGCGCTTTTGCTGTCGGACGAGGGGGCCGTGATCCTGCAGGACCCCGATCCGGAACCGGCGGCGGTCACGGCCTCCGTGATGATCGACACGATCACCTACACGCCGGAAGGCGAGGTCCAGGTCGGCGGTCGCGCCGCGGCCGGGGCAGCCCTGCGGCTTTATCTCGACAATGCCGAAAAGCTGACGCTCGCGGTTCCCGCCGACGGTCTTTGGGTCACGACGCTGCCGGACATCCAGCCCGGCGTCTATACCCTGCGGGTCGACCAGATGGACGGCGCGGGCAAAGTGACCTCGCGCTTTGAAACGCCGTTCAAGCGCGAGACCCTTGCCGATCTGGCGCTGGCCGCGACCGAAGATGCGGCTCCCGCGCCGGGGGCCGGGGACCAGGCGGCATCCGCGGCAACCTCCACCGAGGTTGCGCCGGATGCGCTGCCCGACCCCGCTGCCGCACCGGACGCGGCGACCGGGGCCGCCGAGCCCGAGGCCGTCGCGGAAGCTGTCCCTGCGGAGGCGACAGCTTCACCCGTCACCATCACGGTTCAGCCGGGCTTCACCCTTTGGGGCATCGCCGCGGACCGGATGGGCGATGGTGTCATGTATGTCCAGGTGTTCGAGGCGAACCGCGACAAGATCAAGGACCCTGATCTGATCTACCCCGGTCAGGTCTTCACGATGCCCGCCGCAGCGTCGCCCTGAAGCGTGGCGCGGCGGTTGGAACAGGCCGCAAGCACTTCGGGGTCTTCGCGGCAGCAGTCGTTCAGCACGAAGGAAATCGTGCTGCCGATCCCATGCGCATCGACGCTGTAGAAGACGTTGCGCGCCGCCTTGCGCGACCGCAGCAGGCCCGCCTGTTCAAGCGCCGACAGATGGAACGACAGGCGCGGCGCGGCAAGGCCCAGCGTCTCGGCAATCTGCCCGGCGGCCATGCCTTCCGCACCCAGCGGCGTGAGCAGGCGGATCAGGTCCAGCCGCGTCTCATGCGCCAGTGCCGACAGGGCGGCGAGGGCTTT
>JBIJDO010000190.1:0-5845 GCA_044344105.1 Tabrizicola sp. | reverse complement strand
GACCCAAGGCCGCCGTGCAACAACCGAAGGCGGGTCCCAGGAACGATGATGCGACGTACCACCATGAAGGCCACTTCCGCCGATCAGGGCACCCCGCGCGCCACAGCCCTTTCGACCCTGCGCCGGGTTGCCCCCTATCTCTGGCCGGACGGGCAGGCCTGGGTGAAGCGGCGGGTCATCCTGGCCCTGGCCTTCCTGCTTCTGGCCAAGCTGGTGTCGGTCACCACCCCGTGGCTTTACAAGATCGCCGTCGACCGGCTGGCGGGAGAGGCACCCGATACGGGCGTGCTGCTTGGCCTTGGTGCCGTCGGTCTGGTCGTGGCCTACGGGCTTGCCCGCCTGGGCGCGGTGGTCTTCGGCGAGCTGCGTGACGCGGTCTTCGTGCGGGTCGGCCAGCGGGCGATCCGGCGGCTGGCGATCGAGACCTTCACCCACATCCACCAGCTTTCCTTGCGCTACCATATCACCCGCAAGACCGGCGGCCTGAGCCGCATCATCGAGCGCGGGGTGAAGGGCGTCGATTTTCTGCTGCGCTTCATGCTGTTTTCCATCGGCCCGCTGATCCTGGAACTGACCATGGTCGCGGGCATCTTCGCCTGGGTCTTCGGCTGGCAGTATGCCGCCGTCGTCATCGTGACCATCACGCTGTACGTCTGGTTCACCTTCACCGTCACCGAATGGCGGGTGAAGCTGCGGCGCGAGATGAACGATCAGGACACCGATGCCAACCAGAAGGCGATCGACAGCCTCCTCAACTTTGAAACCGTCAAGTATTTCAACGCAGAGGGCCGCGAGGCCGACCGCTATGACGGCGCGATGCGGCAGTATGAGACCGCCGCCGTCAAGACCGGCCTCTCGCTGTCGTTCCTCAACATGGGCCAGGCCACGCTGATCACCACCGGCCTCGTCATCGTCATGGCGATGAGCGCGCTTGGCGTGCAGGGGGGCACCCTGACCGTGGGCGACTTCGTCATGGTCAATGCCTACATGATCCAGATCACCATGCCCCTGAACTTCCTTGGTACCGTCTACCGTGAAATCCGGCAGGCGTTGGTCGACATGGGCGAGATGTTCGGGCTTCTCGGCCAGCCTGCCGAGATCACCGATCTGCCGGATGCCAAGCCCCTGAAGATCAAGGCCGGGCAGATCACCTTCGATGCCGTGCATTTCGCCTATGAGCCCGCGCGCGAGATTCTGAAGGGCGTGTCCTTCACGCTGAAACCCGGCCAGAAACTGGCGCTCGTCGGCCATTCCGGCAGCGGCAAGTCCACCATCGGACGCCTGCTGTTCCGCTTCTACGACGTGACCTCGGGCGCGGTCCGGATCGACGGCCAGGACATCCGCGACGTGACACAGGCCTCGCTCCATGCCCAGATCGGCGTGGTCCCGCAGGACACCGTGCTCTTCAACGACACCATCCGCTACAACATCGCCTACGGCAAAGCCGATGCCAGCGAAGACGAGATCATCGCGGCAGCAAAGGCGGCGCGGATCCACGATTTCGTCCTGCGCCTGCCAGAAGGCTATGAGACCAGGGTCGGCGAGCGGGGGCTGAAGCTCTCGGGCGGCGAAAAGCAGCGCGTGGGCATCGCGCGGACACTCTTGAAAAACCCGCCGATCCTGATTCTCGACGAAGCGACGAGTGCGCTGGACACCCAGACCGAACGTTCGATCCAGGAAAGCCTGTCCGAGATGGGGCAGGGCCGCAGTGTCATCACCATCGCGCACCGGCTGTCCACCATCGCCGATGCCGACCAGATTCTGGTGCTGGAGGAAGGCCGGG
Source organism: Tabrizicola sp. (assembly GCA_044344105.1). Classification (GTDB taxonomy): domain Bacteria; phylum Pseudomonadota; class Alphaproteobacteria; order Rhodobacterales; family Rhodobacteraceae; genus Tabrizicola. The sequence continues at coordinate 4,062 of JBIJDO010000190.1, read as the reverse complement.
TCATCGAACGTGGCACGCATGACGCGCTTCTCGATCTTGCCGGCGTCTATGCGGCGATGTGGCAGCGCCAGGTGATGGAGGGCGAGGATTTCGCCAGCCAGGTGGTCGAATTCGAGGGGGCCAAGCGAAACTATTCCAACACCGACCTGCCGCCCGACCACAACTGGCGCTTTACCCCCAAGGTATGACAGGCGCGTGAAGTCCCGCAGATGACAGGCTTTTTCCTTTGACCAGTTGATCGGGCTTAAGCATTCTTGTGCCGTGGCGGTGGAGTGGGCGATGCTGCGGCGGCTGGGTCTGGTGCTGGTCTTCTGGCTTGGCGTCGCATCCGCCGCGCTGGCCGAGCGTCGCGTGGCGCTGCTTCTGGGCGCTGAGGACTACGACACGCTCCGCCCGCTTTCCAACCCGCTGAACGATGTCCGCGCCCTTGAAGAGGTGCTGGAAAAGCTTGACTTCGAGGTCACTGTCGAAACCAACCGCGACCTGAAACGCACCCGCCGCGCGCTGGAGGATTTCCGGGAGGATGCCGCAGGCGCCGATGTGGCGCTGTTCTTTTTTGCCGGTCACGGCGTGGCGATCGACGGGGTAAACTATCTTCTGCCGACGGATGCCGATGCAACGTCGGTTGAAACCCTCATCGCGACCGCGCTGCCGATGTCCGAGGCGCAGGAGGTGGTCCGCGCGGTCTCTCCGGTGGCGATCGTCCTGCTCGACGCCTGCCGGAACAATCCCTTCGCGGGCGGTGCCGCCATCGGGCGCGGGGCGGCACCGCTTGCCGACGATCCGCCGGTTCTGGCCCGGGCGGTCCCCGGCATGGGGCGGATCGGGCGCGCGGACGGTGTGCTCTTTGCCTTTGCCGCAGCCCCGAACGAAACGGCCCCCGACGGAGAGGGCAAGAACTCGCCCTTCACCGCAGCGCTTGTGCGCCACTTTGGCACCGCCGGGGTGGAACTGCGCACCGCGCTGACGCTTGTGCAGCAGGATGTCTATGACCGCAGCCGGGGCAGGCAGCTTCCCTACATCGAAAGCGGCCTGCCGGAACTGGTCTTCATCTCGGGGCAGGGTGCTCTGCCGGAACGCGACCAGCTCTTGATCGCGATGGCCAAGCTGACCCCCGACATCCGCACGGAGGTCGAGACCCTGGCGACCGGCCGCAACCTGCCGCTCGCGCCGCTTTACGCCGCCCTCCTGTCTGCCGATCTTGACCGCCAGACGCCCGAAGAGCGCGCCGCACTCCTGATGGAGGCCGCCCAGTCCTATGAAAGCTTCCAGACCGAGCTGCGACGCTTCCAGTCCGACGACCCGCGCGTGGCCGATCTGCGCAAGCGGGCCGAGGAACAGCTGACCCTTGGCGCGTTCGACGCGGCCCGGACGCTCTTGACCGAAGCCGCCGAAATCGATGCGACGGCCCGCACGACCCTGCGCGAGACCTATCTTTCGCGCACGCTGTCCGAAGCCGCGACCCATCTTCTGAACGCCAACGCCGCCCGGACCGACCTGCGCTACGATCTGGCGATCACCGATCTGCAGAAGGCCACGGCGCTTTATGCCGAACTGGGGCAGGCGGACCTCACGCGCGACGACGAATTCACCTACATGACCGCGCTGACCGACCTTGGTGGCCTGCAACTGGTGGCGGGCAACAGCGAAGCGGCGCTTGCCGCGTTTTCCCAGCGCAGCAAGTACGCGCAAGGCAAGGTCGAGGGTGATCCGACCGATGTCGGGTGGGTGCGCGAGCTGGTCTGGTCCTTGAACAGCGTCGGCAATGTGCTGCAGCAGCAGGGCTATCTGCGCGAGGCCGAGACCGCCTATTCCAGCGCGCTGGAGTTTTCGCAGTGGCAGGCCGACCAGATGCCGGACGATGTCGATCTGATGCGCGACCGGCAGGTGGCCCGCAACAAGCTGGGCGAGATTCGCCTGGCCCGGAACGACCTGGCCGGCGCGCTTGAAGCCCATGGCGAGGCCCTGGCCCTCGCCGAGGCGCTTCTTGCCCTTGAGCCGGACAATCCGACCTACCGGCGCGATGTGTCCTTCACCCAGGAACGTCTGGGCGACGTGCTGGTCGCGATGGGCAACACCGACGCGGCGCGCAGCGCTTTCGATGTCTCGCTGAAGCTGACCGAGGCCTTGTCCGCCGAGTTCCCCTCTGACGCGGAAATCCGGCGCGACCTCTCGATCAGCTACGAGCGCATCGGCGACATGCTGGTCGCGGATGGCGATCCCGAAGCGGGGCTGGAAAGCTACGGCCGTGCATTGGTGATCCGCGAGGAACTGGCGGCTCTCGACCCCGACAACAAGCTCCGCCAGCGCGATCTTGCCGTGACCTTCGAGCGGATCGGCGACATCCAGTCCCTGCGGGGGGACCTGGAGTCGGCCCTTCTGTCGCATCAGGCCTCGGCGGCGATCCGCGAAAAGCTGGCGGCGCTCGACCCCCCGAACATGCTCTGGCAGCGCGATCTTTCGGTCAGCCATGAACGGCTGGGCGATCTTTACCTTGCGATGAACGATCTGGTCGCGGCGCTGGCCGCGCAGGACCGCGCGCGCGCCCTGCGCGAGGGGATCGTTCGTCTCGACCCCGACAACCTGCCACGGCAGCGCGATCTGGCGGTGGCGCTGGACAAGATCGGCGAAATCAAGCTGGCGATGGGCGATGCGGCGGGCGGGCGGGACATGCAGACCGCCGCACTTGAGCTTCGCCGCGCGCTGATTGCCGCCGATCCCGCCGTGGCCCAGTACCGGCGCGACACCAGCCTGTCGCTGGAAAAGCTGGCGAACGCCTTTCTTGCCGAAGGCGATGCCGGTTCGGCCGAACCCCTGATCGCCGAGGCGGTGGCGATCCGCGCCGATCTCGCCGGGGCCGACCCGATGGCTGTGGCCCCGCTGCGCGACCTTTCGATCGCGCAGAACGTCCATGTCTCGACGCTGCTGCAACTGGGCCGCGCCGAAGCGGCGCTGGCGGAGGCCGAAGGCTCGCTGGCCACCAGCGACCGGCTCCTGCAGATCGCGCCCGAGGTGCCCGAGCACATCCGCGACCGGCTTGTCACGCTGAACCGTCTGGGCGACGCCCAGGCCGCGGTCGGTGACCTTCGGGCAGCCGCGGACAGCTACCGCGCCATGGCCGCCAGCGGCAACCGGCTTCTCGACATCGATCCCTACAGCACGGCCTGGGCCAACGATCTTGGCATCGCGCTGGAACGGCTTGGCAATGCGCAGAGCGAACTGAAGGACCTGGCCGGCGCGCTGAAGAGCCACCGGGACGGCCTGGCCCTGCGCGACTGGCTGGTCGGTCAGGACAGCGCCAATCCAGCCTGGTACCGCAATCTGGCCATCAGCCACGAGCGCATTGCCGCGACCCTGGCGCTGCAGAACGACTATGAGACCGCCCTCGGACATCAGGACGAAAGCCTGCGCCTGATGCGCGACCTTTCCGCGGCCTATCCGGACGACCCCTGGTACCGGATCGATGTGGTCCGCGCCCTGGACCAGAAGGCCGTGCTCCTGCAGGACGGAACCGCCGAGCGTCAGGAAGCGCTGGCCCTTCTGGAAGCGATGCAGGCGGACGGCAGCCTGCCCGCCGGTTTCGAGGACTGGATTCCCGCCTTTCGCAAGACGCTGGGCCTGCCGACGGATTTCTGACCCGGCCTTCGGGCCGGGCGGGGCTTGGCAACCCGCGCGCTTTGCCTGTAAGACGGGGAAAACCCGAAGTCCGAGGCCAAGGCGTTGAGCAATCCCGACAGCTTCATCGAAGAAGTCACCGAAGACCTGCGCCGCGACCGGCTGTTCCGGCTGTTCCGCAAATATGGCTGGATCGGCATTCTGCTGATTTTCGGTCTGGTGGCCAGTGCGGCCTGGACCGAATGGGCCAGGTCCCGCGACGCTGCCCGCGCGCAGGCCTTCGGCGATGCGCTGACCGCTGCGATTGCCAAGGGAACTGCCGATGAACGCCGTACGGCGCTGGCAGCGGTACCCTCGGATGCCGCTCAGGCGGCGATCCTGCGGCTGACCCAGGCGACCGACCCGGTCGCGGACAAGGCCGCCACGCTCGCAGCCCTTGACGTGCTG
>JBIJDO010000141.1:0-6805 GCA_044344105.1 Tabrizicola sp. | reverse complement strand
CCGCGCGTCCCGGAGCTTCCGTCCACCACGACGGTCAGGCGAACGGCGGACATCGGACCGCGCGTCGAACCCGGATCCGCACCCGCGACCGATCCGCCGGAACCGGACGTGCCAGCCGGTCAAGCCTTGCCTGAACGGTCCGCAACAGGTGCGCCGGCTTTTGCGGAACGCCCAAAGGGGCCGGGCCCTGCAAGGCCTGCGTCCTTGCCGCTTTCGGGTGGTCCCCTCGGCCCCTCATTGCCGGGCGCGACGGTTGCCGTGCCGGTGGTCCCTGACCGGCCCGCGCCGATGCTTTCCGCGAACACCGCCGCGGCGAAGGGACCGGCAACGCCGCAGGCCGACCCCCTCCTTCCGTCGCAGGCCGCTGTTCCGGCACCCGCTCCGGCCACTCCGGGCACCGACCGGCCCGCAGGCCCCAGAGCCGGGTTCTGGGAGCGGTTCTTCACCGGCAATCCCGACCTTCCGGTCAATCCGGACGCCGATGCTCCCGCACCTTCGGCCACGCCGATCCCCGCCGTCCCGTCCCTGACGACAGCACCCCCAGGACCCGTTTTCGCACCCCGGCCCGGCGACCGGGTTCCCGTTGCGGGAGCGCCCGAAATGCGCGCCTCGCCCACGATGCCGACTCAGGTCCCGTCTGACTTTCCTCGGCCGCTCGTCCCTCCCCCGAAGCTTGTTTCGCTGCCCACCCCGCCCGCGGATGAGGCGCGAAGCCGCGACGAAGCCCTGTTTGCGACGTCCTTGCCTGCACCGCTTGGGACGTCCCAGCCTGCCGGACCGGCGAGCCCCGCTGCCAACCCGCCCGTTCCCCAGATCGCCGCCCAGATCACGGCAGCCTTGACCCAGGGGCCGTCCGGGGTCACCGAGCTTGCGCTTTCGCCCGAGGAACTGGGTCATGTCCGCCTGCGCCTGGAGCCGGACAGTGCCAACCCCGACCGGATGCTGGTCATGATTACCGTCGAACGGCCCGAGACGCTGGACCTTTTCCGCCGCCATGCCGGCGATCTGGCCGAGGCGCTGCGCCAGGCCGGATATGCCGGGGCGGACATCGGCTTTGGCCGCCAGGGCAGCGGCAACGGCAGCGAAGGCCGGGCGTCCGACACCGCCCCGGCCCTGCCTGCCTTGACCGACGAGACCGCCCCCCAAACCGTCACCGCGCGCGCCGTCACCGGAGCGGCCCTTGACCTTAGACTGTGAGGCACACATGGACGTCACTTCCGTCAACGCTGCGACCACCGGGGCGTCGGCTCCGCCGCAGGCCACCAAGATCACGTCGGATTTCAACACTTTCCTGCGGATGCTGACCGTCCAGATGCAGAACCAGGACCCGCTGAACCCGATCGATTCCGCCGATTATGCCGTGCAGCTGGCGACGTTCTCGGGCGTGGAGCAGCAGGTGCGGACCAATCAGCTACTGGCCGACCTGCAGGGCCGGTTCCAGCAGCTTGGCATGGCGGAAATGGCCAGCTGGATCGGGAAAGAGGCACGTTCGCCCGCACCAGTCAATTATGACGGATCGGCGGTCACCCTGTCGCCGAACCCCGCCGTCGGGGCCAACCGCGCGGTGCTGGTGGTCAAGGACGCAGGCGGCAACCTCGTCTCGCGCGAGGAAATCCCGGTCAGTGCCGAGCCCTACAGCTGGCTGGGCGCGGGCGCGGATGGTGCGCCGCTGCCGCCGGGCATCTATTCCATCGCGCTGGAAAGCCTGAACGGCGACCGGGTCATCGACACCCGTCCGGTCGAGTACTACGCACGGGTGATCGAAGCGAAGGGTGGCGGCACTTCGGGGACGAAACTGGTGCTGGAAGGCGGGATCGAGGTCCTTGCCAGCGAGGTCACCGGGCTGCGCGCACCGCCGGGCTGATGTCCCGCAAAACCGCCTTTCGGCCAGCACAGGCTTTCGCGATCAGAACAGCCGGTCGATCAAGAGCCCGGCCCCGAAGGCTGCCAGAACCAGCACGGCCCAGAGGGCGGGCGGCACGTTTCGACGCGGGCGCTGCGGCACGGTCGCCGGGTTGCCCGCGCGGATCAGCTGCGCCTCCACCAGTGCGGGCAGTTTCGGTCCGAACCGCGCCAGCACGCGCGCCGTCCTGACCAGATCGCGCAGAACCGCCTTCGGGCCGATGTTTTCCTTGATGTACCGCTCGACCGTGGGCCGGGCGACCTCCCAGATGTTGATATGGGGGTCAAGGGACCGCGCCACGCCCTCGACGACGACCATCGTCCGCTGCAAGAGGATCAGTTCGGTCCGCGTCTCCATTCCGAACCGCTCGGTGACTTCAAAAAGATAGGCCAGCAGCCGGGCCATCGAGATGCGGCTCGCATCCATCCCGAAGATCGGCTCGCCCACCGCCCGCAGCGCCCGGGCGAATTCGTCGATGTCGCGGTCGGGCGGCACGTAGCCTGCCTCGAAATGCACCTCGGCGACGCGGCGGTAGTCCTTGCGGATGAAGCCCATCAGGATCTCGGCATAGACCCGGCGGGTGTATTCGTCGATCCGGCCCATGATCCCGAAGTCATAGGCGATGATGTCGCCATTGGCCGCGACCTTGAGGTTCCCTTGATGCATGTCGGCGTGGAAGAACCCGTCGCGCAGCGCGTGGTTCAGGAACAGCTGCAACACCCGCGCGGCCAGCGCCCGGCGGTCATGCCCCGCCGCGTCGATCAGGTCGTTGTCGTTGAGGCCAATGCCTTCGGCCCAGCCAAGTGTCATCACGTTGCGCGAAGACAGGAACCACTGCGGCTTCGGCACCTGAAAGCCCTCGTCCTGGGCGGTATTCGCGGCAAATTCCGCCGCGGCAGAGCTTTCCAGCCGCAGGTCCAGTTCGCCCAGCACCACGCCTTCGAAATGCCTGATCACCTCCACCGGGCGCAAGCGGCGCGAGAAGGGGGCCAGACGCTCGATCCAGCGGGCGGCAAGGTAGAAAGCGTCGATGTCCTTGCGGAACGCCCGTTCAATGCCGGGGCGCAGGACCTTGACCGCCACCTCTTCGCCGGTGTCGGCCAGCCGCGCCTTGTGGACCTGCGCGATGGAAGCTGCAGCCACAGGTTCCGAAAAGTCCGAGAAAAGCGTCGAAACGGGAAGCTCCAGTTCCGCCTCGATCATCTTCCTCGCCGTTGCGGTCGGGAACGGCGGCAGCTTGTCCTGCAGATACTTCAGTTGTGCGGCAAGCTCCTCGCCCACGATGTCGGGGCGGGTGGAAAGCACCTGGCCGAACTTGATGTAGGCCGGGCCAAGCGCCGTCAGCGCACGCGTGGCGGGCGGCAGGTCCGGGTCGCCCTTGAGGCCCAGCCACTTGAACGGCCAGCCCAGCATCCTGGCGGCAAAGCGCAGGCGGGGCGGGGCGCGGAACGCCTCCAGCACCACGTCCATCGCCCCGGTCCGCTCCAGCGTGGCCCCGGTCCGGATCAGGCGGATGATGTTGTGCGGCCCCTTCACAGCTTCCAGCCGGAATGGAGCGCCGCCACGCCCATCGTCAGGTTGCGGTACTTGACCTGGCCAAACCCGGCATCGCGGATCATCGCGGCGAACCGTTCCTGGTCCGGGAACTTGCGGATCGATTCGACGAGATACTGGTAGGACGCCCGATCTCCGGTCACGACCTGCCCCATCACCGGGATCACGTTGAAGGAATAAAGGTCATAGACCTTCTGCATCAGGTCGTTCGGGATCTGGCTGAACTCTAGCACCATCAGCCGCCCGCCAGGCCTCAGCACGCGGTAGGCCTCGGCCAGGGCGTCGGGGATACGGGTCACGTTCCGGATGCCGAAGGAAATCGTGTAGGTGTCAAAACTCGCGTCCGGAAAGGGCAACGCCATCGCATCGCCGACCACCCAGTCAAGGCTGGCGGCCAGGCTCTCCGCCTCCGCCCGCTTGCGGCCTTCGACCAGCATGGCTTCCGTCATGTCGCAGACGACCGCGCTTGCCCCCGGCGCGCGTTTCAGGAACCGGAACGCCACATCCCCCGTCCCCCCCGCAACGTCCAGGAGGCGCTGGCCGGGCCGGGGCGCCAGCCAGTCCATCATCGCGTCCTTCCAGACCCGGTGGATGCCCATCGACATCAGGTCGTTCATCACGTCGTATTTCGACGCCACGCGGGAAAAGACGCCATGCACCATTCCGGCCTTCTCGGCCTCGGGCACGTCCTGGAATCCGAAGTGGGTGGTCTTGTCGTCCGTCATCAGACTTGCGATCCTCGTCTCCAGCCCCTCCTTATAGTCCGCCAACCCGCGCCCGCAATGCGCCGAACTGTCCATGAGGCAAGGATGCCCGAACTGCCCGAGGTCGAAACCGTCCGCCGGGGCCTTGTGCCGGTCATGGAAGGCGCGGTCATCGCATGGGCCGAGGTCAACCGCCCCGACCTGCGCTGGCCCCTGCCCGACCGGATGGCCGACCGGCTGACCGGGCGACGGGTGACGGCCCTGCGGCGGCGGTCGAAGTACATCCTGGCCGATCTCGACGGCGGCGAGACGCTCCTCGTGCATCTCGGCATGTCGGGGCGGATGCTGGTCTCGGGTGCGCAGCTTGGCATGTTCCACCACGACCATCCCGCGCCGCAGAAGCACGACCATGTCGTCCTGCACATGGACAGCGGCGCGCGGATCACCTTCAATGACGCCCGCCGCTTCGGGGCGATGGACCTGATGCCGACCGACCGGGCGGATCGGCACCTGCTGCTGGCGGGCCTGGGGCCGGAGCCTTTCGGCAACGACTTCAACGAGCCCTATCTTGCAGGCCGCCTGAAAGGCCGGAAGACCCCGATCAAGGCGGCGCTTCTGGACCAGCGGGTCGTGGCGGGCCTGGGCAACATCTATGTCGCCGAAACGCTGTACCGCGCCCGGATCAGCCCGTTGCGGCTGGCGGGTGACCTGACGGAAGCGCAGGCCCACGGCCTTGTCCCCGTGATCCGCGAGGTGCTGGCCGAGGCGATCGAAGCCGGCGGCTCGTCCTTGCGGGACTTCCGGCAGGCCAATGGCGAGCTTGGCTATTTCTCCAAGCATTTCCAGGTCTATGACCGCGAAGGCGACCCTTGCGAAACCCCGGGCTGCCAGGCGACCGTGACCCGCACGGTGCAATCCGGCCGGTCGTCCTTCTGGTGTCCCGCTTGCCAGAGGTGACTTGCCAAGCCATGGTTTGCTGCTAGGAGTCGCGCCGACTGCCAGAAGGGAGGCCGCCCATGGCCTATGACACGCTGATCGTCGAGATCGAGGACTACGTTGCCCTGATCCGGCTCAACCGCCCCGACGCGATGAATGCGCTGAACGCCACCCTGATGCGCGAACTGGCGGCGGCGATGACGGCGGCGGAAGCGAACGACAAGGTGCGCTGCATCGTCCTGACCGGGTCGGACAAGGCCTTCGCCGCCGGGGCCGACGTGCGCGAGATGGCCGGGAAAAGCTTCATCGACGTCTTCTTCGACGATCTCTTCGCGCCCGAGGTCGCGGCCATCGCGCGGGTCAGGAAGCCGATCATCGCCGCCGTTTCGGGCTACTGTCTGGGCGGCGGCTGCGAGCTGGCGATGCTTTCCGATTTCATCATCGCCGCCGACAGCGCCAAATTCGGCCAGCCCGAGATCAACCTTGGCATCGTCGCCGGTCTTGGTGGCACCCAGCGCCTGACGCGGGCCGTGGGCAAGTCCAAGTCGATGGACATGCATCTGACCGGGCGGTTCATGGACGCCGCCGAAGCCGAACGCTGCGGCCTGGTCAGCCGGATCGTCCCGGCCAAGGCGCTGATCGAAGAGGCGCTGAAATCCGCCGCGAAGATCGTCGAGAAATCGACCGTCACCGCGATGATCGTCAAGGAATGCGTGAACCGCGCGCAGGAGACCTCGCTGGCCGAGGGGCTGTTGTTCGAACGCCGCATGTTCCACGCCGCCTTCGCGACCGAGGACCAGAAGGAAGGCATGGCCGCCTTCCTGGAAAAGCGCCAGCCGCAGTTCCGTGACCGCTGACCCTCTTTCCTTTCCCGCCAACATGCCCTATAGCCCAGCGCCACATGCGCGTGGGCCCGCTTAGGCAAGAATCAGATCCGTTCTCCGGGACGGGGCCTTCTGGTCTTTCGTGCGACGAATTTGAAACCGAAAGACCGCAAGGAAGCCACCATGGCCAATACCGCCCAGTCCAAGAAGCGCGCCCGTCAGGCCGACGCCCGCTACGCCGTCAACAAGGCGCGCCGCTCGCGCATCCGCACCTTCCTGCGCAAGGTCGAAGAGGCCATTGCGTCCGGCAACGCCGATGCCGCCGCCGCCGCGCTGAAGGCGGCCCAGCCGGAACTGGCGCGCGGCGTGACCAAGGGTGTGCTGCACAAGAACACCGTCGCGCGCAAGATGTCGCGCCTGTCCTCGCGCGTGAAGGCCGTCGTCAAGGCCTGACACCCGAACGGACCGAATCCGGAACGGCCAGGGGCGCGCCCGCAGGGGTTGCGCCCTTCGGCGTTTTTGCGCCTTTCGGCTGTGCGGCATCGGCCCTCCGTTGCCGATTTGCCAGAGGCTTCGGATTCGGGTTTCGCGAATCTCTGTCAAGCGCGTTGTTCGGTTGCAGAGCCCGCGCGGGGGTTGCTAGCGTGCCTTTGCGATTCACTTCGTCTTGGGGGACATGAACGGGTCACACTGGGAAGGCTGCTGCACGGATCCGGTGCCTCTGGTGCCAAATGGTCTGAGTTTTCCTTTCGTGATCAAATACTTGAAGGCAGCGACAAAGCTGCCCGGCCGTGGTCTGCAAACGCTACCGGTCCTCCGGTACGGCAAGGCTGCGTTGTTCAGTCCCCGGAAACATGGCGGTTTCTGCTGCGGCCCGCTGCCGT
>JBIJDO010000017.1:0-16884 GCA_044344105.1 Tabrizicola sp. | reverse complement strand
CTGCGCCGGGCGAATGCGGGGCAGGCGGCGGTGCTGTCGCTGGACGGGACAAGGATCAAGATCCGTGACGGGCAGGCGACGGGAGAGATCGACCTTGCGGCCTTGCCCGCAGACCGGTTCGGCCATGCGCTTTCGGCCGAGGAAAGCTATGACCCTCCGACCACGCGGCTGGACGACAACGGCCAGGGCACGCCCTATGCGGTCTACGGCTATGGGGCGCAGATGGTGGAGCTGGAGGTGGACCGCCACCTCGGCACGGTGCGGCTTCTGAAGATCACGGCGGTGCATGATGTCGGCCGGGCGATCAACCCGCTCTTGGCCCGGGGCCAGATCGAGGGCGGCATCGCGCAGGGCATCGGTCTGGCGCTGATGGAGGAATACCTGCCGGGCCGGACCGAGAACCTGCATGACTATCTGATCCCCACCTTCGGCGATGTGCCCCCCATTGAGAGCCTGTTGATCGAGGTTCCCGACCCCAAAGGACCGTTCGGGGCCAAGGGTCTGGGCGAGCATGTGCTGATCCCGACCGCCCCCGCGATCCTGAACGCGATCCGAGATGCGACGGGCGCGGAGATCACAAGCGTTCCGGCCTTGCCGCACCGGGTGCTGGAGGCGCTGGGATGAGCGACGCTCCGGAAAAGATCCGCTGCGATGCCTGCCCGGTGATGTGCTACATCGCCCCCGGCCAGACCGGGGCCTGTGACCGCTATGCCAATGCCGGCGGGCGGATCGTGCGGACCGATCCGGTGGTGATGCTGTCTCATACCGTGGAGTCCGGCCGGCGCGTGGTGCCCTTTGCGGCGCGGGACTGGGATGGCTCTGTGGTGCCCGCCGATGCCTTCGTCACCGGGATCGGGTCGGGCACCACCTATCCGGATTACAAGCCCGCGCCCTTCATCGTGTCGTCGCAGGTGGATGGCGCGGATATGGTCACGGTGGTGACCGAGGCGATCTTTTCCTATTGCGGGGTCAAGGTGAAGATCGACACCGACCGCTTTCTTGGCCCGGAAGGCGCCGTGGTGCGGGTCGAGGGCGAGGCGGTGGGCCATGTGACGACCGCCGAATATGGCTCGCAGATGCTGTCGCTGGGCGGGGTGCATCACCTGACCGGGGGCAGCAAGGCCGAGGGGCGGGTGACCTGTGCGGCGATGCTGGCGCTGTGCAATGGTGCGGCGGTGGAGATGGGAATCGACGGCGGCGCGACCGTTGTGGTCCAGGCCGGGCAGGCCCCCATCGTGAACGGGATGCGCGAGCGGCGGATGCGGGTCGGCTGCGGGTCCGCCACCATCGGGATGTTCGCGGTGCAGTGGCGGGGGCTGGTTGATGAGGTGGTGGTGGTCGACGACCACATCACCGGCGTCGTCAGCGAGCATCAGGCGGGCAAGGTGATCGGCTGGGAGCCGACGGGGATCCGGATCAAGGGCCACCGCTCGACCCCCGGCCGCTATTTCCGGGTGACCGAGCCCGGTCAGGGCTGGGGCGGGACGAAGTTGGCCGATCCTCTGGATATGCTTGGTGAATGGAACCCGAAGAAGGGGGCAAGGCCGGGTCTGCGGCTCCTTATGGTCTCTACCACAGGGGAGGAATATGCCTACTACGTGCTGGATGACGCGTTGCGGCCACTGCAGCAAGACTTGCCGGAAAGCTTGAAGAAAACTGTCGAACTGATTGACGAGAATTGTGAACCTTCGCTTGCGACGGTGCTTTTCATGGGCGGTGCGGGTGGATCCTTGCGCGCGGGGGTGACGCGGAACCCGGTGCGGCTGACCCGCTCGGTGCAGGGCGGGATCACCCGGCTGACGAGCGGCGGGGCCGAGGTCTTCGTCTGGCCCGGTGGCGGGATCACCTTCATGGTCGACGTGACGCGCCTGCCCAAGCATGCCTTCGGCTATGTGCCGACCCCGGCGCTGGTGGCCCCGCTGGAATTCACCATGGCCCGGGCCGAGTATCTGGCGATGGGCGGGCATGCGGAGAGCATCCGGACGCTGGAGCAATCCGTGGCGGAAGGTGGCGCGTACCCGACGGAAGCGAGGGTTGAGCCATGGCCCGAGGCGTGACCCGCGCCCATGAAATGGAGCACCCGCGCGAAGCGGCGCGGCTGCAAGATTATGTCTCGCCTCTGCGCGTGAAGAACGCGCAACCGGCTCGGTCATTGGGGGTTTCACACCCCCAAACCCCCGTGGAGTACTTTGAAAAGAGCAATCCGCATGGCGCAGTGGCGGCGATCTTGCCGGGCGGAAGGCTCCACTTGCAACACGGGCCGATCGACATTGTCGCCGAGGCGTTCGGTGAGCCCTTCTCCGTGCGGGCCGGATATGCGCGGGCGGCGGCGCGGTTCTCGACCGTGCTGGAGGAGCTTGTGGCGGAGTTGCCCGCGCTGCGGGCCGAAGCTGCAGCGGTGACGGGCGGGATCGCACGGCGGATGGCGACGGCGGTGGCACCTTTCCGGCCCGCCTTCATCACCCCCATGGCGGCGGTGGCCGGGGCGGTGGCGGAGGAGGTGGTGGTGGCACTGCAGGGGCCGGGGATCGCGCGGGCCTATGTCAACAACGGCGGGGATATCGCGCTGTGGCTTGCGCCTGGCCAAAGCCTGACCTCTGCGCTGGCGGTGACCGGCGGGCTGGACCGGGTGACGGTCGGCCACGCGGATCCGGTGCGGGGCATTGCGACGTCGGGCTGGCGCGGGCGCAGCCATTCCCTGGGCATTGCCGATGCGGTGACGGTGCTGGCGAAGACCGCGGCGATGGCCGATGCGGCGGCGACGATGATCGCCAATGCGGTGGACCTTGACCATCCCGGCATCCTGCGGCGCCCGGCGCGGGACCTAGAGGCCGACAGCGACCTTGGCGAGCGGCTGGTGACGGTTCGGGTGCCGGGGCTTTCGCCTGCGGACCGGGCGGTTGCCTTGCGGGCCGGTCTGCGCCAGGCCGAAGGGTACCGGGCGCGCGGTCTGATTGAAGCGGCGGTCCTTTTCCTGCAGGGTGACGTTGCGGCAACCGGCGCGATGGCGCTGACATCGGGGAAGGTGGCGGATGGCTGACTTCGCACTGCGCAAGATTGTCGTTCAGCTTGAGGAAATCCGCCACGAGGGCGGGCCGGAGAGCCAGCCGCCACGGCAGCGCGGAGCGATCTTCGCGATCTGCGCCAATCCCTTCGCCGGGCGCTACGTGGCCGATCTCCAGCCGGCGATGGAGGCGCTGAAGCCGCTGGCGCTGGACCTGACCGACCGGCTGGTCGCGGCACTTGGCGGGCGGGCCGGGATCGACGCCTATGGCAAGGCGGCCCTGGTGGGCGAGGGTGGTGAAAGCGAGCATGGCGCGCTCTGGCATGTCGCGGGCGGCTACGGGATGCGCGAGCGGCTGGGCGAGTGCCGGGCCATCGTGCCGAGCGTGATGAAGGTCGGCGGCCTTGGGGCGACACTTGACCTGCCGCTCGGGCATCTGAATGCGGCCTATGTGCGGTCGCGGTTCGACGCGATCACCCTTGCCTGCCCTGACGGGCCCCGCGCGGCAGAGGTGCTCTTCGCGCTGGGCATGGCGCGGGGTGGACGGGTGCATTCCCGGATGGGGGGCCTTGAGATCGATCAGGTCAGGGGGGAGGACGGGCTCAGGTAGGAGGGCTGAGGACGGGCCGCGCGACCCGGAAGGCGGCCGGGGGGAGGGCTGTTTCCCGCGATTGGCCCGGATATCGGACACTTGGGTCCAAGGACTGCCGGAACCGGATGAAAAGACTGGACAATTCCGGGGCAACCGCCCCAGATGATCAGTGGAATGGCCCGAAGAGAGGCCGCAACAGTGGAGAGACGGACATGACGACATTGCTTTATCCCACCCGCCGCGGCGTCCTGATGGCCGGGGGGGCGGGCCTGCTGACGGCAGCGCTGCCGTCCCATGTCGGCGCGCAGGCGGCCCCGATCAAGATCGGTTTCCAGCTGCACCGCACCGGGATCGGAGCCAGCTATGGCCGCTGGTACGAACGCACCGCAGTGGCCGCGCTGAAGGTGATCAACGACGGCGGCGGCATCGCTGGCCGCCCGGTGGAGATCCTGTTCGAGGATGACGCGACCGACCCCAAGCGCGGCGCGGAAGTGGTCGACAAGCTGACCCAGTCGGCGGGCTGCGATGTCGTGATGGGGACCCTGTTCAGCCATGTGGTCATCGCCTCCGCCCCGCGTGCGGGCGAGTTGAAGGTGCCCTACCTCGTCTGCTCCGAAGGCTACCATGTCGCCAGCGGCATGCTGAACCGCTGGACGCTGCAGCCGGGGATCACCGATGCGCGCAGCCAGATTTCGTCGATGGCCCCCTGGGTCGGCGCGAACCTGGGCAAGAAGGTCACGATGATTTTCCCGGATTTCGCCTTCGGCCACGACCACCGTGATTTCTTTACCGCCGCGATGTCGGCCCAGGGCGGCGAAGTGATCGCGCAGATCGCCATTCCGCCGACCGAGACCAGCTTCACCCGCTACTTCCCGCAGATCCCGGCCGAGACGGAGGTGCTGTACCATGTCATGGTCGGCCCCGCCGTCCTGACCTTCGTCAAGGAACTGGGCGAATTCTACGGGTCCGGCGCGAAGCCGCAGATCTTCGGCTTCGTCGACAGTCTGGAGGCCGTCGATACCGCCACACCGGGCCTTGAGTTCCTTGAGGGCACCCATTTCTGGGAGGCGCACAACCGGGTGAAGCCTGCGGACGCCGGAGAGCATGAGGCCACCTACCGCGCGGCGGTCGGGGTGGACGACAACGGCGCGAGCGTCAGCGACGCGGCGGATGTGGCGACCTATTCCCACATGTTCTCGACCTGGGAGACGCTGTTCGCGATCAAGGCGGGGATGGAGGCTGCGGGCTACCAGACCCCCGCCGACCGGCAGAAACTGATCGAGGCGATGGAGGCGATGACCGATCTGCCCTACGGAATCGAACGGCCGCAGGGCGCGAAGCGGTTCAACGGCAAGACCCACCAGGTGTTCGGCACGCAGAACATCTCCCAGGTCCAGGGGGGCAAGCTGGTGCGCATCCACCAGACCACCATGGAGGACGGTGCCTACGAGGATGCGGTCGACTACACGACCATGGCGTTCTGAACCCTTCGCGGGCGGATCGCTGTCCCCGCACCAGGCAGACGATCCGCCAAAGTCCCCCTGACCCCAGGCGGAGTCAAATGGCCTTCGGACCCTTCCTGCTCCTCGCCCTGATGGAGGGCCTTGTCACTGCGGCCGTCCTTGCGCTGGCGGCGGCCGGGCTATCCCTTGTCTTCGGTGTCATGCGCGTCGTGAATGTGGCGCATGGCGAGTTCTTCATGCTGGGCGCGGTTCTGGCATGGGGTGTGGCCGTCATTGTCCCCGGCCCCCCGGCGCTGGCCTTCATCGCGGCCCTGGGGATCGCGCCGCTGCTGGTCGGTGCGCTGGCCGCCGCCGCCGACGGGCTGATCCTGAAGCGGCTGAACCATGACCCCGAGGCGACCATCGTCGCCACGATCGGGCTTCTCTACATGATCCAGCAGGCGACCCTGTCGCTGTATGGCCCCAACGCCAACCCAGTGCAGGCCCCGTTCGAATGGCGCATCCAGCTGCCCTGGTTCGGCTATTCCGGCTACAAGCTCATCGTCATCCTCGCCGCCTGTGCCGTGCTTCTGGCGCTTTGGGCCTTCATGACCCGGACCAGGGCCGGCCTGATCATGCGGGCAACACAGGTCGACCGCACCACCGCCCGCGCCTTCGGGATCAACGTCGACCGGGTCTACATGGGGACCTTCGCCCTTGGGGCTGCCCTGGCCGCGCTGGCCGGGGTGCTGATCGTCCCGATCGCTCAGGCGCATTACCTGATGGGGGGTGATCCGCTTCTCCTGTCGTTCATCGTGGTGATCATCGGCGGGCTTGGGTCCTTGCGCGGCACACTGATCGCGGCGCTTCTGATCGGGCTGTCGGACGGGGTGATCAGCATGTTCTTTGCCCCGACGCTGGCCAAGATCCTGGCGACGCTGCTTGTCGCGATGGTGCTGGTCTTTCGCCCGCAGGGTCTGTTCGGAGCAAGGGCTTGACCGGAAATGCCGCGAAAATCTGGACGGTGCATCTGGCGCTGATCGCGGTGCTGATCACCGCACCGGTCTGGTTGTCCCCCTATCACACGACGAACCTGGCGCGGATCATGGTGCTGGCCGTCTTCGCGATGGGGTACAACCTGGCCTTCGGCTACACCGGTCTTCTCAGCCTTGGTCACGCGCTATTCTTCGCGTCAGGAATGTATGCGGCCGGCTTGGCAGCCCAGGGGTGGGACCTGACCGCCGGTCCGGCCCTGATCCTTGGGGTTGCGGGCGGAGGGGTGATGGCCGCGGCCGTGGGGGTGCTGGCCCTGCGCACCACCGGGGTCAGCTTCATGATCGTGACGCTGATGTTCGCGCAGGCCGGATACCTGACCGTCTTGTATTTCGGTGCCACGACCGGCGGCGATGAGGGCTTTACCCTTCCGGCCGCCACCCGCAGCTTGGCGGGCCTTGACCTTTCGGCTGACACGCCCCGGTTTGTCGCGGCGTTGGCCCTCTTCACGACGGGCCTTGCGATCAGCCTTGGCCTTGTCCGTTCGCCCTTCGGGCGCAGCATGGTGGCGATGCGCGAGAACGAGGAACGGAGCCGGATGCTGGGCTACAACCCGTTCACGGTGAAGCTGGCGGCGCTGGCGATCTCGGGCCTCTACGCCGGGGCTGCCGGGGCCGCCTATGCGCTTCTCTTCGGCTATGCCGGGGCCAGCTTTGCGACAATTCAGTATTCGATCCTGCCGATGCTTTACGTCCTACTCGGCGGTGCTGGCACCACGCTTGGCCCCTTCCTTGGCGCGCTTCTGATGTTCGCGCTGATCGAGGCCACTTCGAACCTGACCTCGGCCTACCTGTTCTTCGTCGGCGCGGCGCTTGTCGCGCTGGTCCTCTTTGCCCCGAAGGGCATCCTCGGGACGATCCGGGAAAGGTGGGTCAGATGGCTCCCCTGATCGAAACCCGCGGCCTGACGCTGCATTTCGGCGGTTTGAAAGCCGTGGACGGGGTGGATTTCACCTTGAAGACCGGCGAAATCCACGCCCTGATCGGCCCGAATGGTGCGGGCAAGACCACCTTCGTCAGTCTGCTGTCCGGGCGCCGCCTGCCGCAATCCGGCACGATCCGGCTGGCCGGAACGGACATCACGACGCTTCCCGCCCATGCCCGCGTGCGCAAGGGCATCGCCTATACCTTCCAGATCACCTCGATCTTTCCCGGCCTGACCGTCTTTGACAATGTCGCGCTGGCGGTCCAGTCGCGCGGGACCGGGGACCTGCCCGCCAGAACCCGGGCGGCGCTTGCCCGCACCGGTCTGCACGACCTGGAAGCAGATGAGGCCCGAACCCTGAGCTACGGTCATCAGCGCCTGCTTGAACTGGCCATGGGCCTTGCCCTCATGCCCCGGGTCCTGATCCTGGACGAGCCGACCCAGGGACTTGCCACGGGCGAGATCGAGAGGTTCAAGCGCCTGGTCGAGGGGCTGGTGCCGGAGACGACCGTGCTTCTCATCGAGCACAACATGGAGGTGGTGATGGATCTTGCCACCCGGATCACGGTGCTGAATTTCGGCAAGGTGCTGGCCACGGGAACACCCGCCGAAATCCGCGCCGATCCGGCCGTGCAGGAGGCCTATCTTGGCGCTTGAGGTGACCGGACTTCGGGCCGGATATGGGGCGGTCGCGGTGCTGCAGGGCGTCGACTTCCGGGCCGAGGCGGGGCAGGTCACCTGTCTGATGGGGCGGAACGGCGTGGGGAAGTCGACCTTCCTGAAGGCGCTGATGGGGCTGGTCCCGGTCGCTTCCGGTTCGGTTGCCTTGAACGGCACCGCGCTCAGCAGCCTTCCGGCGCATGAGGTGCCGAAGCGGGGCCTTGCCTATGTCCCGCAGGGTCGCCGGCTGTTCGGGCCGCTGACCGTGGCCGAGAACCTTGCCGTGGGGGGCCTCGTCAAGGGCAACGATCCGGCGATCCTGGACCGGGTGCTGACGCTGTTCCCGCGCCTTGCGGAACGGCTGACCCAGACGTCGTCCACGCTCTCGGGCGGAGAGCAGCAGATGCTCGCCATCGGCCGGGCATTGTGCCTTGATCCGAAGGTGCTGCTTCTGGACGAGCCGACCGAGGGGCTGCAGCCCAGCATGATCGCGCTGATCCGGGAGGCGGTTCTCGTGCTCCGGCGGGAGGGCGTGGCCGTGGTCCTGGTTGAACAGCGGGTCGATGCGGTGCTGAAAATGGCGGATCGCGTGGCGTTCATGACGGGCGGGCGGATCGTGGACTCCATGCAGGTCAAGGACTTGCAGGCCGATGCTGAAGTGTTTCGAACCTATGTGGGTGTCTGAATGACGGGGCTGGTGGCCGGGGTCGATGTCGGCGGGACCTTCACCGATCTGGTGATCTTCGACCCTGCGACCGGGTCGGTGCGGCTGGCCAAGGTGCCGACGACGCTGCCGAACCAGTCGAACGGGGTGCTGGATGCCTTTGCGGTGGCCGGGGCGGACCTGCCCGACATCGACCTGATCGTGCACGGCACCACCACGACGACCAACGCCGTCCTGGAACGGCAGCTTGCCAAGACCGGTCTGATCACGACGCTGGGCTTTCGGGACGTGCTGGAGCTTGGCCGCCGCACCCGCCCGCAGGCCTACGGCATGCATGGGTCCTTCACCCCCGTCATCCCGCGCGACCTGCGGCTTGAAGTGCCGGAGCGGATGGATGCCAGTGGCCGGGTGCTGACCGCGCTGGACGAAACGGCGGTCCGCGCGGCGATCGGGCACTTGCGGGATCAGGGCTGCGAGGCGCTGGTGATCCATTTCCTGCATTCCTATGCCAACCCTGCGCATGAATTGCGCGCCGGGGAGGTTGCGAAGGAGATCTGGCCGAACGACTACATCACCCTGGGGCACAGGCTTCTGTCGGAATCCCGCGAATACGAGAGGGGCGTGACGGCGGCGGTCAACGCTTCGGTCCAGCCCCTGCTCGAGCGCTACATTGCGCGGCTTGCGGATCAGCTGGCGGACCAGGGCTATGCCCGCGACCTTCTGGTGATGAACGGCAATGGCGGGATGGTGGCGGCGAAGGACGTCGCCAGGGAGGCGGTAAAGACGGTGATGTCCGGCCCCGCCTCCGGGGTCATGGCGGCAGTGGCAACCGGGCGCAGGGCAGGGATTGCGAACCTTCTGACCTATGACATGGGCGGGACCAGCACGGACGTGGCCATGATCCGCAATGGCATCGCTCCGGTCTCGAACGAGATCGAGGTCGAATATGCCATGCCGATCCATGTGCCGATGGTCGATGTGCGCACCGTCGGGGCAGGCGGCGGGTCGATTGCCCGGATCGATGCGGGGGGCATGCTGCGGGTCGGGCCGGAAAGTGCGGGCTCGACGCCGGGGCCGGTGTGCTATGGGCGGGGCGGCACCAGGGTCACGATCTCGGATGCGAACCTGATCCTGGGTCGCCTCCCGGCCAATCGGTTCGGTCGGGCGGCTGACGCGGCGCACGCGGCGATGGCGGAGCAGATCGCGGTGCCTCTGGGTCTGTCGGTGGAGGCGGCGGCGGCGGCAGTGATCCGCATCGCCAACACGCATATGGCGGGCGCGATCAGGATGGTGTCGATCTCCATGGGGGCCGATCCGCGCGACTTCGCCCTTTTTGCCTTCGGTGGGGCAGGGCCCTTGCATGCGGTGGCGCTCGCGAAGGAATTGAACGTTCCCAGGGTCCTGATCCCGGCGCGACCGGGCATCACCAACGCGCTGGGCTGTGTTGTCGCCGATCTTCGGCACGACTTCGTCCGCACTCTGAACCGGCCGCTGGACGCCGTGGACATGGCCGGGGTCCATGAGGTCCTGGCAGGACAGGAGGCAGAGGGGCGGCGGCTGATCGGGGCCGAGAAGATTGCCCTCACCACGGTCCGGGCCGAGTATTCCGCCGATATGCAGTTCGTGGGCCAGACCCATCTCCTGCGGGTCGTGCTGCCGTCGGCGACACCTTCCCGCACAGAGTTGCAGGGCCTGTTCGAGACCGCCTATCACGCCCGGTTCCGGGTCGATCTGCCGACGATCCGGGCCAATCTGGTGAACCTCAACGTCTCGGTGATCGGAGAGCGGCCCCCGCTTGACCTGTCGCGCCTGATCGATCCCGCCGCGCGCAAGGCGCGGGCGGAAGTTTCCGCACGCCGCAGGGTGTGGTTCGACCGCTGGTGCGACACGCCGGTCTACTGGCGCGATCATCTGCCGTTGCAGATCAGCCTGCAGGGACCTGCCATTGTTGAGCAGATGGACACAACCGTCGTGATCGACCCCGGTGCAGCCGTGACATCGGACGCGGACGGCAATCTGATCGTGGAGGTGGGCGCATGATCGACCCTGTCACCCTGGCCGTCATCCAGGCCGGCCTGCAGCAGGTCTGCGACGAGATGGACCTTACCTTCTCGCGCGCGGCCTTTTCTCCGGTGATCGCGGAAGCCGATGACCGGTCGGACGGGATCTATTCGGCGGTGGATGGAAGTCTGATTGCGCAGGGATCGAAGGGCCTGCCGGTCTTCGTCGGCGTCATGCAGTTTTCCACGCGGACGATCCTGGAACGGATCGCTGCGGGGGAGACGGCGCCCCCGGATGCGGGCGACATCTATATCGTCAACGACCCCTACCTCGGCGGCACGCATCTGATGGATGTGCGCTTTGCGATGCCGGTCTGGCGCGCAGGGCGCATCTTCTGCTGGCTCTCGAACACCGGGCACTGGCCGGATACCGGCGGGGCGGTGCCGGGGGGATTCAGCGCCAGCGCGATCAGCGCCGAGCAGGAGGGGTTGCGCATTCCGCCGGTAAAGCTGTTCAAGAAGGGCGTTCTGGATCGGGAAATCTATCAGATCATCTGTTCCAACATCCGCGTGCCGGAGCAGCGGATCGGCGATGTGACGGCGCAAGCTTCGGCCCTTCTGGTCGGGGCAGAGCGTTTGCGGGCGCTGCTTGACCGCTATGGCGATGCGGTGGTGACCGAGGCCATCGCCGAGATGCGCCGGCTGGCGGCGCGCCAGATGCGGGCGATGATCGGGCTGATTGCCGATGGCAGCTACCCGGCGACGGCCATCGTGGACAGTGACGGGGTGGTGAACCAGCCCCTGACAATCGCCCTGACCGTGACCAAGGCGGGCGAGGCGATGACCTTTGACTTCACGGGATCATCAGGACCTTGCATCGGGCCGATGAACTCGGTCCGGGCGACGACGCTTTCCGCGGTCTACCTGGCCATGCGCCATATCTTCCCGGACGTGCCGATTTCGGCGGGGGCGTTCGAGCCGCTGAAAATCATCGGCATCGAAGGGACGTTTCTGGACGCGCAGTATCCCCGGCCGGTCTCCGGCTGCGCGGCCGAAGTCAGCCAGCGCATCGCCGAGGCGGTCTTTGCGGCCCTGGTGCAGGCGATCCCGACCCGTGTCACCGCCGCGCCCGCCGGAACGAGCGGCAACTTCGGGCTGGGCGGGCATGATCCGGAGAAGGGACGCGACTACGTCATGTACCAGATATCCGGCGGCGGATACGGTGGCTTTGCCGGGGGCGATGGCATCGCAAACGGATGTTCGACCATCGGCATCTCGAAAGCTCCGCCGGTCGAGATCATGGAGCAGACCTATCCCGTCCTCTACCGCCGCTATGCGCTGCACGAAGGGTCGGGCGGGGCCGGAGAGTTTCGCGGGGGCCTGGGGCTTGACTACGAGATCGAACTGCTGCGCGGCGAGGCCCGCGCCAGCTTTGTCATGGATCACGGACGGGTCGGCCCGCAGGGAGCCTTGTGCGGCGGCGACGGGGCGGTGAACCGGGTGGAGGTGATCCGCGACGGGGTCGTTCTGGTGCCCGAGCATCTGTCGAAGGCACAGGACATCGCCCTGCGGCCCGGTGACCGGGTGCGGGTGCGAACGCCAGGCGGCGGCGGCTACGGCTCGCCCGCCGACCGGGACCCGTCGCGTGTGGCGGAAGACCTGCGGCTTGGTCGGTACAGCCGTGAAGAGGCGCTTCGCCTCTGGCCCGAACAGACGGGACGCATCACCTGAGCGCGTCTGTCCGTTCCGCTCTGCCGACCGGTTCATTCCGCAGCGTGCGGCGTCGCTTTCCTCCGGGCCAGGGCCTCTTCCAGGATCGAGATGCGGCCCTGCAGCAGGGCCACGTCGACCTGGTTGCGCGCCAGGCCATCCGCCACGACCAGCGGGTCGGGTGCGACCGGCTCGACCTCCTTCTTGCCGATGAAGCGGCCGAGCACCCAGGTTATGCCGCGCGACAGGTCATCCATGACGAGATACATCGAGGGCACGACGACCAGGCTGAGCACCGTGGACACGATGATCCCGCCGATCACGGCGATGGCCATCGGCGCGCGGAACGCCCCGCCTTCGCCGACCCCGAGGGCGGAAGGCAGCATGCCCGCCGACATCGCGATCGACGTCATCACGATGGGCTGCGCGCGCTTGTGACCGGCTTCGATCACCGCGTCGATCCGCTTCATGCCGCGCACCCGCATCTCGATGGCGAAGTCGATGAGAAGGATCGCGTTCTTCGCGACGATGCCCATCAGCATCAGGATGCCGATCAGGACGGGCATCGACAGCGGGTTCTGCGTGATGATCAGCGCCGCCGCCACGCCGCCCACGGACAGAAGCAGCGAGAAGATGATCGTCACCGGCTGCACCACGGAGTGGAAGAGCAGGATCAGGACGAACATCATCAGAAGGACGCCAAGCACCATGGCGTTGACGAAGCTGCCTTGCAGTTCGGCCTGGATTTCGGCGTCGCCCGATGGCGTGATCTGCACCGATGCCGGCAGGTTCAGCGTCGGCAGGATTTCATTGAACCGGGCAGTCGCCTGATCCAGCACATATCCCTGTCCGATGTCGGCGCCCAAAGTGGCGACGCGCTGCCGCGACAGCCGCTTGACGACCGACGGGCCTTCCGCCACCGCGACGGTCGCGACCGCCGACAACGGCACGGCCCCAACCGCGGTCGTCACCTTCAGCGCTGAAATCCTTGCGAGATCATTGCGCGAGGCTTCATCAAGCTGGACCCGGATCGGCACCAGCCGGTTGTCGATCGACAGCTTGCCAAGCGCCGCCGAGACATCACCGATGGTCGCGACCCGCACGACCGAGGCGATCTGCTGCACGGTGACCCCCAGCCGCGCCGCCTCTTCGGCTTTGGGCGTGATCTGAATCTCCGGGCGGGGCAGGGCGGCTTCGGTCGAGGGATTGAGGAATGCCGGTTCCACGCGCAGCGCGTCTTCGATCTTCCGGATCGCCTCGTTCAGATCATCCTCGTCGCTGGACAGGATGTCGTAGGCGAAGGGGCGCGAGCCACCACCCGGACCGCCGGTCTTGAAAGCGCGGACATCGGGCACCGCCTTCAGTGCCTCGAAAACCTCGGTCTCGATCTCGGCCTGCGGGCGGATGCGACCCTTGACCGGCGCTTCCGGCAGCAGCGGTCCGATCACCGGCAATGCCTGGCCCAGGTCCGACAGCTTGCGGCCAAGGCCGTTGTCCAGCCGGTCAAGGATGATGGTAAAGGTCGCCCGGCGGATGTCGCGGTCGCCGAGGGGCGTCGAGCCGCCGATCACGATCACCGATTTGACGCCGTCCACGTCCTTGACGATGTCGCGCATCGCGTCGGTGGTTGCGGCAGTCTCGTCCAGGGTCGAGCCGGGCGGCAGTTCCACCGACACGACGATGCGGCTTTCGTCTTCGGGAGGGAACAGGCTGCCGGGAACCTGCAGCATGGCGATCACTGAAAAGATCACCACGACAACGGCCACAACCACGGTCACGTAGTAGGAGGGCAGGGCCAGCCATGGCCATTTTCGCGAGCGGACCACCGCCGTCGTGTGCCGGACGATCCAGAGATAGCCGCGCATGAAGAGGCCGTCGCGCTTGCCCTCGGCATGGCCGACGGCATCCTTCGCCCGCATGAGATAGGCCGCCATCATCGGCGTGATCAGCCGCGCCACCAAGAGCGAAAACAGCACCGCAATCGCCACGGTCAGGCCGAACTGCCGGAAGTACTGGCCCGGAATGCCCGGCATGAACGACACCGGGACGAAGACCGCCACGATGGTGAAGGTCGTGGCGATCACCGCAAGGCCGATCTCGTCCGCCGCCTCGATCGCGGCGCGGTAGGGCGTCTTGCCCATGCGGATGTGGCGGGCGATGTTCTCGATCTCGACGATGGCGTCGTCGACCAGGATGCCGGTAGCAAGGGTCAGGGCAAGGAAGCTGACGAGGTTCAGCGAGAAGCCCAGCTGCGACATCACCCAGAAGGTCGGGATGGCGGAAAGGGGCAGGGCCACCGCCGAGATCAGCGTCGCGCGCCAGTTCCGCAGGAAGGCAAGCACGACGATCACCGCAAGGAGCGCGCCTTCCAGAAGTGTCGCAATCGCGGATTCGTAGTTGCCATAGGTATAGAAGACGGAATCGTCGATCAGGGTGATCGCGACGTTCGGGTTTTGCTGACGCAGGTCTTCGACCACGGCATTGGTCACTTCGGCGACGCTGACCTCGGATGCGCCTTTCGAGCGGAACACCAGAAAACTGACGCCGGGTTGGCCGTCGATGCGGGTGAAGCTTTTCAGTTCTTCATAGCTGTCGATCACCTGTCCGAGGTCCGACAGCTTGACATGCCGCCCCGATGGCAGGGCGATGGTGGTTGCGGCGAGGCTCTCGACCGTGCCCTGGTCGCCCAGCGTGCGGATCACCTGCTCGCCCAGGCCGAGGCTGACCTTGCCCGCGCCGAGATTGGTGTTGGTCGCGGCAATCTGGGCGCTGACGGCCTGGGCGGTGACGCCGTAGCTGTCCAGCTTCACCGCGTCCAGCTCGACCCGGATCTCGCGGTCAGCGCCGCCGATGCGGGTGACGCGACCGATGCCCGGACGGCCCTGAAGGGCGCGGGTCACCGTGTCGTCGACGAACCAGGAGATCTCTTCCATCGTCATGTCGGGGGCCGTGACCGAGAAGGTCATGATCGCCTGGCCCTCGACATCGATGCGGGTGACGATGGGCGACTCGATCCCGCCGGGCAGGTCGCCCCGGATCTGGTCGACCGCGTCCTTGACGTCCTGCACCGCCTTGTCGGTCGGGATCTCCATGCGGAATTCGACGACGGTGGTGGACAGCCCGTCGGTGACGGTCGAGTTCACCCGCTTGGCTCCGGTCAGCCCGGCGACGGCATCCTCGATCTCCTTGGTGACCTGGCTTTCCATCTCGGCCGGGGCAGCCCCCGACTGGCCGACGCTGACCGCGACAAGAGGCACGTCGATGTTGGGGAACCGGGTGATGGGAAGGCTGTTGAAGCTTTGCCAGCCCAGCACCATGAAGAGGAAGAACGCCAGCAGCGGTGCTACGGGGTTGCGGATCGACCAGGCCGAGAAGTTCATGGCGCTTCCCCTCAGTTCATCGGCACGAGGACGGGATTGATCCTGTCGCCCGCGCGCACGAAGGCGCCGGCCTTCAGGACCACCTGATCGCCTGCAGACAGCCCATCCAGAATCTCGACCATGCCTCCGTCGCGGATGCCGGTGCGAACGGTGACC
Organism: Tabrizicola sp.; assembly: GCA_044344105.1. GTDB lineage: Bacteria > Pseudomonadota > Alphaproteobacteria > Rhodobacterales > Rhodobacteraceae > Tabrizicola. Next base: position 1,299 of record JBIJDO010000017.1, on the reverse strand, counting down.
CGCTCGACGACGCCGTCGCGGACCCGCATCACGCTGATCCCTTCGGGTGAGGACCCGATGGCCGTGACGGGCAGGGCAAGCGACTCGGTTTCGGCGGCCAGGATGTCGGCCTCGACGAACATCCCGGTCCGCAGATCGCCTGCCCTGTCGACGGTGATCCGGACACGCCCCAGACGGGTCACCGGGTCGATGGACGGCTCGACCAGCCGGACCGTCCCGGTCAGCGTCCCGGACATGCCGACGGCGCGCAGGGTGGCTTTCTGACCGGGCGCGAGCCGCAGGATGTCGGTTTCGGCCACATCGGCGCGCAATTCCAGCGCCGCATCGCGGGTGATGACGAACATCGGTTCACCCGCTGCGGTGGCAATCGCACCGATCTTGGCGTTCCGGGCGACGATCCTTCCAGCCACCGGCGCCTTCACTTCGGTGCGGTCAAGCGACAGCGCGACATTGTCCAGCCGCGCCTCGGCCAGGGCAAGCTGCGCGCGGGCGGCCTCCAGCCCCTGCGTCGCGACGGCCACCCGAGCGGTTGCCGCGATCGCATTGGCGTTCGCGGTGTCCCAGCTGGCCTGCGCCGCCGTGCCGCTGTCGCGCAGTTTGGTCGTTCTTTCCACGACGCGGGCCGCCTCTGCCGCTGCCGCCTCGGCTTCGACCCGCTGGGCTTCGGACTGGGCGATCGCCGACCGGGCCGCCGCGAGCGATGCCACCGCCTCGGTCTTCTGCAACTCCAGCGTCGTTTTCGAAAGCACCGCGAGCACCTGGCCCTCGGTCACCATGTCGCCCACATCGGCCAGAAGCTGGTCAAGCGGCTGGCCTTCCACCAGGGGTGCGACCTGCACCTCCTCGACCGCAGCAACAAGACCGGAGGCAATGATCCGGTCTGCAAGGCGCGTCAGGGCCACGGCGGTCACGCTGATCGCGGGCAGGGCGGGGGCCGCGGGTTCTGCGGCGGCGGCCTCCTGGGCCAGGGCGGGCAGAGCAGGCGTCCCGAAGGAAAGGAGCGCGGCAAGGATCAGGGTCGGGCGCATGACGGTGTCAGCCTTCTGCTGTGTCGTTGGAAATTTCGGCAAGGATGCGGTCGATCATCGCCACCACCTGCGCGGCAAGCGCCGGACAGGCCGGGCCGAATTGCGCGGTGCGTATGGCCATCGCCTTGACCAGCATCACCAGCATCTGGCACTGGCCGGCATAGCGGGTCTGCGCCTCCGCGACGCTGCGCCGGGTGGCTTGTGCAAAGATCGTGACCAGAAGTGACACGATCGTCTCTTCCATCTGCCGGGACGCTTCGCCGATGTCCGG
>JBIJDO010000232.1:0-5127 GCA_044344105.1 Tabrizicola sp. | reverse complement strand
GGATTGCGACTGCGGTGATCTCAGCCCAGAGTTGGCCGTCCTTCATCGCCTCTTCGGAAAAGTGGTTCAGGATACGGTCGCGCAGACAGTCCATCGGCCGGTCCGAGGTCTGAATTTCGGCGAACTCACCCTGAATCTCGGCAAGGTCGTAGCCGCACATCGCGTGAACAATGGCCGCCTTGGACGGAAAGTACCGGTAGAAATTGCCGACACTCATCCCGGCGGATCGCGCAAGGTCCTGCATCGAGGCCCCGTCGAACCCCTTTTCGGCAAAGACCTGACGGATCGACGCCAGAATTTCGTGGCTGCGCTCTTCCGAGCTGGAACCGGGGTGAAGGGCCATGGACATTGGTGAGTCGCTGGGAATGAACGTTCATTCACCGAAGTAGCTGCCGCCACGGAAAGGTCAAGCAAAATGAACATGGGCAGTGCTCGAGCCGGGTCGCAGCTTGGCTTTTCGGGAGATTTAGCCCAAAGGAGCGGCAGACAAGGGGACGGTTACCATGGCGGCTGGCTTCGGCTTCACAGTTTCGGCAACCGAGGGCGCGGCGCGGGCCGGGGTGATCTCCACCCCACACGGCAACATCCGGACGCCCGCCTTCATGCCGGTCGGCACCGCCGCCACGGTCAAGGCCATGTTGCCCGAAAGCGTGGCCGCGACGGGGGCCGACATCCTGCTTGGCAACACCTACCACCTCATGCTGCGACCGGGGGCGGAACGGGTGGCGGCCCTTGGCGGTCTGCACCGGTTCATGAACTGGTCCAGGCCGATCCTGACCGACAGCGGCGGGTTTCAAGTGATGAGCCTTGGCCCCTTGCGGAAGTTGACGGAAGAGGGGGTGACGTTCTCATCGCATCTGGACGGGTCGAAGCACATGCTGAGCCCCGAGCGGAGCATGGAAATCCAGAAGCTTCTGGGCTCGGACATCGTGATGTGCTTCGATGAGTGCCCGGCCTTGCCTGCCGATGACGCCACAGTTGAAAAGTCCATGCGCCTGTCGATGCGCTGGGCGCAGCGGTCGCGCGATGCCTTCGGCGACCGTCCCGGCCATGCGCTGTTCGGTATCATGCAGGGCGGCGTGACGCGCGAATTGCGCGAGGAATCGGCCCAGGCGCTGAAGCAGATCGGCTTCGACGGCTATGCCGTGGGCGGCCTTGCGGTGGGCGAGGGGCAAGAGGCGATGTTCTCCGTCCTCGACTACGCGCCGGGGTTCCTGCCCGAAGACAAGCCGCGCTATCTGATGGGGGTGGGCAAGCCCGATGACATCGTCGGTGCGGTGCAACGCGGCATCGACATGATGGACTGCGTTCTGCCCAGCCGTTCTGGCCGCACCGGTCAGGCCTGGACGGCGCGCGGACAGGTCAACCTCAGGAACGCCCGCCACAAGGACGACCCCCGCCCGCTGGAGGACGGCTGCCGGTGCCCGGCCTGCCGCAGCTACTCCCGCGCCTACCTCCATCATGTGGTGAAGTCGGACGAGATCATCGGGTCAATGCTGCTGACCTGGCACAACCTGCACTACTATCAAGTTCTGATGCAGGGCCTTCGGGACGCGATTGCGGTTGGGGGGCTGGCTGCCTTCGTGGCCGGGTTCCATGCGCGGCGGGCACAGGGCGATATCGAGAGCCCGTAATCGCCAGCGCCGCCGGCTGCTGCCGGTCCCTTTCGCATCTTGCACCCACGCACACGGCGGTTCATTCTGACAAACCACGCGGCAACTTGAATCCCCCGCCCCAGGACCCAAATTAACAATTCTGACAGGCGGAGCGGGCCGGGTTGCCGATGGTCGGGACCCCGCAGGCTGCCGCGAATGAAAGCAAACATATGAGCACCCTCAGCTATCCCGTCCTGCCCCTGCGCGACATCGTGGTCTTTCCCCACATGATCGTGCCCCTCTTCGTCGGTCGCGAGAAATCGGTCCGCGCCCTTGAGGAAGTGATGCAGGACGACAAGCAGATCCTCCTCTCTTCGCAGAAAGACCCGACAGCGGATGACCCGCAGGCCGACGGCATCTTCCGTGCCGGTGTGCTTGCAAATGTGCTGCAGCTTCTGAAACTGCCGGATGGCACCGTGAAGGTGCTGGTCGAAGGCAAGGCGCGGGTCAGGATCACCGGCTTCATCGAGAACCCGGCGTTCTTCGAAGCGACCGCCGAGCTGCTGACCGAAACCGACGGCGACCCGACTTCGGTCGAGGCGCTGGTCCGTGCGGTCGGCGAAGAGTTCGAGCGTTACTCCAAGGTCAAGAAGAACATTCCCGAAGAGGCGCTTGCCGCCGTGTCGGACACCCGCGAACCCGCGCGGCTGGCGGACCTTGTCGCCGGTCACCTCGGCGTCGATGTCGCGCAGAAGCAGGCGATCCTTGAAACGCTGGATGTCGCGGAACGTCTGGAGAAGGTCTACGGCCACATGCAGGGCGAATTGTCCGTCCTGCAGGTCGAGAAGAAGATCAAGTCCCGCGTGAAGACGCAGATGGAGAAGACCCAGCGCGAGTACTATCTGAACGAGCAGATGAAGGCCATCCAGAAGGAGCTTGGCGACGGCGAGGACGGCACCAACGAGGTCGCCGAACTGGAAGAGCGCATCCGCAAGACCGAGCTTTCGAAAGAGGCGCGGGAAAAGGCGGATGCCGAACTGAAGAAGCTGAAGTCGATGTCGCCGATGTCGGCGGAGGCGACGGTGGTCCGCAACTACCTCGACTGGCTGCTGGGTGTGCCCTGGGGTGTGAAAAGCCGGGTGAAGAAGGACCTCGGTGCCGCGCAGAAGGTGCTGGATACCGACCACTTCGGGCTCGACAAGGTCAAGGAGCGCATCGTCGAATATCTGGCGGTGCAGGCGCGGTCGACCAAGCTGAAGGGGCCGATCCTGTGCCTCGTCGGACCTCCGGGCGTCGGCAAGACCTCGCTGGGGCGGTCGGTGGCCAAGGCCACGGGGCGCGAATTCATCCGCATCTCGCTGGGCGGCGTGCGCGACGAATCCGAAATCCGCGGACACCGTCGGACCTATATCGGGTCGATGCCGGGCAAGATCATCCAGTCGCTGAAGAAGGCCAAGACCACCAACCCGCTGATCCTGCTGGATGAGATCGACAAGATGGGCCAGGACTTCCGGGGCGACCCGGCGTCGGCTTTGCTGGAGGTGCTGGACCCGGAACAGAACAACACCTTCACCGACCATTATCTCGAGGTGGAATACGACCTCTCGAACGTGATGTTCATCACCACGGCGAATTCCTACAACATGCCCGGCCCGCTGCTGGACCGGATGGAGATCATTCCGCTGGCGGGCTACACCGAGGATGAAAAGCGCGAGATCGCCAGGCAGCACCTGCTGCAAAAGCAGATCACCGCGAACGGGTTGAAGAAGGGCGAATTCAGCGTCTCGGACGACGCGCTGAACCACATCATCCGCTACTACACCCGCGAGGCGGGCGTGCGGAACCTGGAGCGCGAGATTGCCAAGCTGGCCCGCAAGGCGGTGACGGATATCCTGAAGAAGACCACCAAGTCGGTCGCAGTCGATCCCGAGAAGGTCGAAGCCTATCTTGGCGTCCAGAAGCACCGCTATGGCCTGGCCGAGAAGGAAGACCAGGTCGGCGTGGTCACGGGTCTGGCCTGGACATCGGTCGGCGGCGACCTTCTTCACATAGAGGCGCTGAAACTGCCGGGCAAGGGGCGGATGAAGACGACCGGGAAACTCGGTGACGTGATGAAGGAATCGATCGATGCGGCGGCCAGCTACGTCCGCTCGATCTCGCCGCAGATCGGGGTGAAGCCGCCGAAGTTCGAGAACATGGACATCCACGTCCACGTCCCGGACGGGGCCACGCCAAAGGACGGCCCTTCCGCCGGTCTGGCGATGGTCACCTCCATCGTCTCGGTCCTGACCGGCATTCCGGTGCGCAAGGACATCGCGATGACCGGCGAGGTTTCCTTGCGCGGCAACGCCATGCCGATCGGGGGCCTGAAGGAGAAGCTGCTGGCCGCCCTGCGCGGCGGGATCAAGACCGTCTTCATCCCGGAGGAGAACGCCAAGGACCTGGCCGAAATTCCGCCGAACGTGAAGGAAGGCCTGTCGATCATCCCGGTTGCCCATGTCCGCGAGGTGCTGGCCCAGGCGCTGATCCGCCAGCCAGAGCCGGTGGAATGGGACGAAGCGGCCGAAGAGGCGGCAGCGGCCGCCCGGGCGGCACAGACCCAGCCTCCGACCCAGACCGCGCACTAGGTCAGGCAAGGCGCGCCCCAAAAAAGGGCGCGTCTTCGTCGATCAGGCGACGCGCTTCAGTTCCAGGCCAAGACGGGCATAGTTCACCGCCTTGTAGCCGTAGGGCAAGGACTTGATGGCGCCGGGGTGCATCACCTCGACCTCTTGCGCCATGACGCCTTCCCAGACGCCGTCCATCCCCTTGTAGCGGTACTGATAGACGCCAAGCCCAAGGTGATTGGTGCCGACCCGGCGGATGTCTTCCTTCAGTCGGATGTCGCTGGCCTGAGCGGTGCCCTCGCCGTCCCCGCCGCTGGTCGCCACGATGACCACGGCCGCAAGCAGCAGCAGCGGCAGCAGCACCCCGCCGGACGAAGCGGGCTTGGCCTCGACCACTTCCACATCGTCTGCAATGATCACCGGACCCCCGGCAAAAGCGGGGTTCAATGCCCCCAGCGTCAGGGCTGTCGTCAAAAGCAAAGCCTTGCGCATCGTTACTCCCTTTCCAGCATCCGTCCCCATGACGGGCACGGCCACGATACCAGCAGTTCGGCCGACGCCAACCAGCAATTTGCGCGCCATGGCAGGCAAAATCGCTGGCCCCGCCGCCGCTGCCGCCCGTACCGCCATCGCCGCCAAAGCCCTAGTCACCCCCGTTTCCGCCTGTACCGCCATCGCCGCCGCTGCCACCTGAGCCCCCGCTGCCGCCGGTTGCGCCATCGCCTCCAGTTCCACCCGTACCGCCGCTGCCGCCCGAGCCACCGGTTCCGAAAAGGCCTCCGTCACCCCCGTTTCCGCCGGCGCCGCCGTTGCCACCGTCGCCCCCGGTCCCGCCTGTGCCCCCGTTTCCGCCTGCACCGCCCGTACCTGCATCGCCGCCCGAGCCTCCGGCACCAATGAGGCCGCCATCACCGCCGTTGCCGCCT